>NZ_JBSFDA010000003.1:0-175347 GCF_053593675.1 Streptomyces sp. NPDC002156
ACGACGGTCTGGAAGACGGCGGGGGCGCCGGCGGCGTCGATGTAGATGTCGGTGCCGGGGCGGGGCTGGCCGAGGGCGTTGGTGGCCTGGCCGTGCAGTTCGGTGAGCCGTTCCGTCACGTTCTCGGTCTTGGAGTTGATGACGGCGTCGGCGCCGATGGCGAGGGCGGTCTCCAGGCGTTCGGGGAGGACGTCGGCGACGACGACGTGCTTGACGCCGCGCAGCTTGAGCCAGATGGTGGCGCCGAGTCCGATGGGTCCGGCGCCGAAGACGACGACCGTGTCGTCCGGAGTGGCCTCGGACCGGTTCACGCAGTGCCGGGCCACCGCCATCGGCTCGTTCAACGACGCCACCTCGAAGGGCACGGTGTCGGGGAAGACGGCCACCGTCCTGCCGACCTCGCAGTCGTCGAGGAGCAGGTACTCGCTCATCGCGCCGTGCGCGCCACCACAGCCGATGATCCCGGTCGGGGCGTCCTGTGGGTTGACGACCACCCGGTCGCCGACCTTCAAGTCCTTGACCTCCGCGCCGAGTTCGACGATCTCACCGGCCGGCTCGTGGCCCAGGGGGATCGAGCGCATGGAACCGTCGGCGCCCGGCATGCCGCCGAGGTGGAGGAAGAAGGTGTCGGTGCCGCAGATTCCGCAGGCGCGGATGCGCATGAGGGCGTCCTTGGGCCCGGGGACCGGACGCTCGACGTCGACGACCTCGACCTTGTCCTTCGCGGTGTGCACGGACTTCATGGTGGTGGACATGGGTGACTCGCCTTCTGTTTCTGTGTAAGGGGGTTGGTGTCTGTCGGGGAGGGGTGTGTGGGGGGTCAGGCCATCAGCCGGCCGTCGGAGACCGGCAGGACCGTGCCGTTGATGTCGCGGGCGGCGTCCGAGGCCAGGAAGACGATCGCGGCCGCCTGTTCCTCGGGCTCGGTGCCGTTCGCGGCGGGTCCGGTGGTGATCGCGTTGGCGCGTATGCCCTGGTCGCGGTACATGGCGGCAAGCTTCTCGACCAGGTCGGCGATCCTGTGCCGCGACACGGCGCGGGCATCGGGGGTGGCGAAGACGACCGAGCCGCCGCCGTCCGCGAGCAGGTGCGGCAGGGCGGCCATGGTGAGGGGGTCCATGCCCCCGGCGTTGTTCACCAGGACGTCGATGCCGCCGAAGGCCTCCAGCGCGGTGGCGACGACCTGCTCCGCGACCCGCTGGTCACCGAGGTCGCCGACGATCGCGAGGGCCGTTCCGCCGCCGTACTCGATCGTCTTCACGACCTGGCGTACGGCGTCCCGGTCGTGGTCGGTGACCAGGACGTGGGCGCCTTCCTCGGCGAACTCCAGTGCCGTGGCCCGGCCGAGGCCGGAACCGGCGGCGGTGACGACGACCCTGCGGCCGTGGAGTTCGCCGGTGCTGCTGCTGTTGTCGCTCATGGGGGGGGCTCCGTCGGCTCCGTGGTCTGCTTGGGCTACTTGGGCTACTTGGGCGCGTCGATGGCGTGGAGTACGGCGTCCGCCATGCCGCGTTCGCCTCGGGCGTTGGGGTGGACCGGGGCCGCCGGGGCGAGCGGGATCATCGGTTCGATCCAGCGAGTCGTACGGTCCGAGCAGGCGTCGCGGCCCACGGAGGGCTTGTAGGTGTCGACGTACACCGCACCGGCCGCCGCCGCCCGTTCGCGCAGGGTGGTGTTGAGGGACTGCGCCTCCTTGTGGAGGAAGGGCACGTCGGCGGGGGCGAGGCCCAGTTCGCGGCCACAGTTCGCCGCCGTCGGCGGCAGGATCGCCGGGTAGCCGACGACGTACACCTCGGCCTGCGGGGCCCTGCGCTTCACCTCCGCCAGGGCGGTGGCGAGGCGGGTGCCCGCGGTGTCGATCCGCTGCTGTATCTCGTCGGTGCCACCGGAGACGTACTCCTCGCGGCAGGGTGCGGCGACGCCCGTGTACTTGCCGCTGCCCATCGCGTAGTAGAGGACGCCCGACTTCATGCACTGCTTGATCAGTGAGCTGAAGCCGATGTCGTTGCCGCCGATGCCGATCGTGACCAGGCGGGTCTCGTCCGACAGGGCGGAGAACTGGGCGCGGTTGACGCCGTTGTCGGTGGACTGGGGGGAGGTGAGGTCCGCGATGGTGGCGCCGGTGCAGCTCATGTCGCGGAAGTCGGCCGGGTCCAGGGCCAGTTGCTCGGCCACCAGGGAGGGGTAGTTGCGGTCGGAACGGTCGCAGCCGGCGGGGGTGGAGGAGGCCTGGGAGGGGATGTTCGGGCCGGAGGTGTAGGAGTCGCCGAGGGCCACGTACGGGCCGTTCTCCGAAGAAGTCGGTGAAGTCGTGGAAATCGTGGGGGAGTTGGTCGCCGGGGTCTTCTGGTGGGTGACCGCCACCGGGGTCTTGTCGTTGCTGTCGTCGTCGTTGCCGAGGGTCACCGCGGCGAGGAAAACGCCGCCTGCCGCCAGAGTGGCGAGGCCTGCCATCGTGGGGGTCTTCATGGGGGGTGCCGTCCTGCTTCCGTCTCGGTGGTCCGGGCCGTTGCTGTGCTGTCTGGTGCCGGCGGGCCGTGGACTGCGGCTGCGGGCCGATGAGCGGTGACACAGGCGGTGTTGTGCCTCGGGAGGTCGTCTAGGGGTGGGGGTGTCCTCGGGGCGGCGGCGGACGGGGGGAGTTGTCCGCCGCCGGCCCCGGGACGTGCGCGCCGTTCCCCGTCCCCACGGGTCCGGCGCTGGGGCCGCCTCTGGCTACGGAGGCGGCCCCGGTACGGGGGTCAGTCCCGGTCGGGTACGAGCACCGGGGTCGGACCGGGCGGCGGAACCGGCGTGGATGCCGTGGCCGTCGCCGGGGTGGCGTGGTGGGTGAGCGCCTCGCCCTCCACGTCGACCTTGGGCAGGATCCGGTCGAGCCAACGGGGCATCCACCAGGCGGCCTTGCCGAGCAGGGCCAGTACGGCGGGGACCAGGGCCATCCGGACGATGAAGGCGTCGAAGAGGACCGCGATGGCGAGGCCGAAGCCGATCATCTTGATCATCGACTCGCCGGCTCCGATGAAGCCGGAGAAGACGGCCATCATGATCAGCGCGGCGGCGACGACGACCCGGGCGCTGTACCGGAACCCGGTCTCGATCGCCTGCTTGGGCTCGTCCCCGTGGACGTACGCCTCCCGCATCCGGGCGACCAGGAACACCTCGTAGTCCATGGCCAGTCCGAAGACGATGCCCACCAGGAAGATCGGCATCATGCTCATGATCGGGCCGGTCGTCTCGACGCCGAGGAGCGAGGCGCCCCAGCCCCACTGGAAGACCGCGATGACGGAACCGAGGGCGGCCATCACCGAGAGGAGGAAGCCGAGGGCTGCCTTGATCGGGACCAGGATCGAGCGGAACACCAGGAGCAGGAGCAGGATCGCCAGGCCCACGACCACGATCAGATACGGGATCAGGGCGGACTGGGTCTTCTCGGCGACGTCGATGTTGAGGGCGGTGGTGCCGGTGACCTCGAACTCGGCGCCGGTGGCCCCTTCCGTGGCCGGGCGTTCGGACCTGATCGTCTTGACGAGGTCCTGGGTCTTCTTGTCGGTGGGTGAGGTGGCCGGGACCGCGGTGAAGATCGCCGTGTCACCGGTGCTGTTGAAGCGGGCGGGGGAGACGGAGACCACGCCGTCCGTGGCGGCGATCTTCTTCTCGATCGTGGCGACGGCGGCCTTGGGGTCGCTCGCGCCCTTGGCGTCCACGACCATCATCAGCGGACCGTTGAAGCCGGGGCCGAAGCCGTCGGCGAGGGCGTCGTAGGCACGGCGTTCGGTGGTGGAGGTGGGCTTGGCCTCGTCGCCGGGCATGCCCAGCTGGAGGTCCATCACGGGTATCGCCAGGGTGCCGAGACCGGCGACGGCGGCGATGAGTACGGGGACCGGGCGGCGCAGGACGAAGCGGGCCCAGCGGCTGCCGCCGTTGTTCCGGGTGTCCTCCTTGGCGTGGCCGCGCTTGCGGGTCTTGCGGGAGAGGACGGCGTTCGGCCAGAAGCCGAGGACGGCCGGGACGAGGGTGAGGGCGATCAGCACCCCGACGACGACCGCGCCGGCTGCCGCGAGGCCCATCTTCGTCAGCATCGGGATGCCTACGACGGACAGTCCGGCGAGGGCGATGACGACGGTCAGGCCGGCGAAGACGACCGCCGAACCGGCGGTGCCGGTGGCGAGGGCGGCGGCTTCCTGAGGCGTGTGCCCCTTGCCGCGCTCCTCCCGGTAGCGGGAGACGATAAACAGGGCGTAGTCGATACCGCAGGCCAGGCCCAGCATGGTGGCGAGGGTGCCGGTGGTCTCCGACAGGCCGAAGGTGCTGGCCACAGCCATGATCCCGGCCATGCTGATGCCGACGCCGAGGATGGCGGTGAGGAGGGGGAGTCCGGCGGCTGCCATCGAGCCGAAGGTGATGAGGAGGACGACGGCCGCGATGGCGATGCCGATCGCCTCGGCCGCGCCGCCCGCCGACGGCTGGGTCGCGAGGGCGTCCCCGCCTACCTCGACGGTCATCCCGGAGGCCCGGGCCGTGTCGATGGAGTGTTCGAGAGAGGTCTTGCTGGCGTCGGTGAGGTCGTCGGCCTTCGCCTTGAAGGTGACGGTGGCGTACGCGGTGGTCGCGTCCTTGCTCACCGCGTCGGCCTGGAAGGGGCTCACGGCGGAGGCGACCTGGGCACCCTTGCCCGCGTCGGTCACGAGCTTCTGGATCACCGCGCGGTTCTCGCTGGCGGTGACCTTCTCACCGTCCGGCGCGATGAACACGATCCGGGCGCTCGCGCCGTCGGCGGCGGCCCCCGGGAAGCGCTGTTCCATGAGGTCGAACGCCTTCTGGGACTCGATCCCAGGCATGCTGTTCTGATCATCGGGGGCGGCGGGCGCCGATGCGGCGCCGAAGCCGACGGCGGCCAGTACGGCCACCCAGAGGAGGAGGAAGGACCACCGTCGGCGAAAGGACAGACGGCCGAGTTTGTACAGGAAGGTAGCCACGGGCAGGGGTCTCCAGGATCTGCGGAACGGGCAGAGGGGATGCCTCTTCGGGGAAGCGGCTGGGCTCGGAAGGGGTCAGATCTGCTGGCGGTGCGACCCACGCCCCTGCTGCTGCCCGCGGCTCTTGAAGAGGCTGACGCCCGCTCCGAGCGAGACGACCCCCATGCCGACCCCGGTCATGACGCCCTGCGTACCGTCGACGACGAACGGCGCGACGGCCGCGACGACGAGGTTGAACAGGAACAGGAACCAGAGGACCGGCTTGGAGGCGAGCAGGGACTTCATGGGATTTCCTTCCACGTGGGGCCCGGAAAGGGCCTGATGGGGAGCCGTTTGCTTCCGAGATCAACGATCCCGGGAACGGCTCTCCACCACGAGGGAGTGCTCTCCCGAACCGGAGGTGTAGCCCGCTACACCTTTCGCCCTGCCCTTGTCCCCTGTCCCCTGTCCTGTTGCTCCTCTCCCTGTCCCTTGTCCCTGCCTCAGGCGGAGAGCTTGACCCGTCCCGCGCGTACGGCCGCCACCGAGCCGCCGTCGACGAGGAGGTCGGTGCCGGTGACGAAGGACGCCGTCGGGCCGAGCAGGAAGGCGACGCCGTCGGCGATGTCGTCGGGGGTGCCGAGCCGCCCGCTGCCGGAGGCCTCGACCATCGCGCGCATGAAGGCGCCGGACTCCCCGTCCAGCTCCTGCTGTCCCATCGGCGTCGAGATCACGCCCGGGCTGAGGGAGTTGACCCGTGCACCACGCCTGCCCCACTCCACACTCGCGACCCGGACGCGCAGGATGTTGGCCTGCTTGGAGAAGCCGTAGGCGCGGCCCGGGTCGGGGTTGGCCTCCGGGGTGGCGAAGGGCAGGTCGAGCAGCTCGTCGGCGGGCGTGTTGGTGAGCGCCTCCTCCTGTACGGGGGTCAGCGGCGGCATCATGTGCGCCGAGCTGCTGGAGATCACGACGCCGGCTCCGCCCGGGGCGATGACCTGCCCGAACTCCTCCAGCACCAGGGCGACGCCCAGCAGGTCGACGGCGAGGATCGCGGCGGAGGGTGCCTGGGCCGGGGAGAGGCCGGCGGTGTGGACGACCTGGGTGACATTGCCGAGGCCGGCCGCCGTCTCGGCCAGGGCGGCGACGGACTCGCGCGAGGAGACGTCGACCATGCGGGTGTGGACGGCGTGACCGTCGCCGCGCAGGGTGTCGGCGAGCGACTTCAGGAGGGCCTCGTTGAAGTCGGCGAGCAGCACGACCTTGCCCGGACCCTGCCGGCGCGCGACCGCCTGCCCCATACCTCCGACGCCGATCACAACCAGTACGTCCATGCTCATGGCGGCCCGTCCTTGCTTCTATGGGTTTCCGGGTTCCGGCGGCTGGGCCGGAATTTATTACGAGACTAATAGTCTCGTAATAATCGGAGCATACGACCCGAGCCCTACGCTGGGAACATGCGCGAGGGGAAAATGTCGAAGACGCGGGATGCGTGGGATGCGGGGGGCGGGGGAGACGCGGGAGAGGAGCGCCGGGGCAGGCCGCGCAGCAACGCCACCCACCAGGCGATCCTCAAGGCGACCCGTGACCTGCTGATCGAGGGCGGCTACGCCCGCCTCACCATGGACCGCGTGGCCTCCAGAGCGGGCGTGGGCAAACAGACGGTGTACCGCCGCTGGCCCTCGAAGGCCCCCCTGGTCGGCGAGGCGGTCATCCAGGGCTACCTGTCCACGACCACCGACGGCACGGCCTCCCCGCTCGACACCGGCGACGTCGACCACGACCTGCGCACCTGGCTGCACATCACGGCCACGGCGATGGCCGACCCCGAGTACGGAGCGCTGGTACGCGCCCTGACGGTCGCCTCGGCCGAGAACCCGGCCGACGCGGAGTCCCTCTACCAACAGCTCGCGGGCCCCGGCCAGAAGGCCCTGGTCCACCGCCTCCAGACGGCGGTGCAGTCCGGCCAGATCCGCCCGGACGCCGACCTGGAGGCGGTCGCCGACGCCTTCATGGGAACCCTGCTCCACCAGATCCTGCTGGGCGGGTCGGGGGTGTCGGGGCGGCGGGTGGAGGGGTTGTTGGACGTGGTGATGGCGGGGTTGCGGAGGGAAGGTGCTTAGAGTCCCGTAGGCCCTCTCCTCCCCTCACAACTGCCGGCGCCACCAGGGCTCGTCGGGATGGTCGATATGAATGATCCGGGCCCGGTCGAGGATGACGCGGTCCAACGCCCGTACGAGCGTGCGCAGTTCGCGGGCGCTCTTCCTGGGCAGGGCGTGGAGCACCGCTTCGAGGTGGTCGCGGAAGTACCCCGGGCAGCAGCCGCATCCGGGGATGCCGCACGCCTCCGCCGGAAACGGCTCCGCGAACCGGCGCGACGGCCCGTACGCCAGAAGCTTCCACTGGGAGAAGGCGCCGGCTGTGGACTCGTACCAGCGGCGGCTCAGTTCGAGTCGGCTGATGTCGGCGTTGCAGGAAGCGGAGAGTCGGTCGATGGAGGCGTACCGCCCCCGGTGCTGTCTCCGTGCGGGAATCTCGCCCCGTAGGGCGGACGGGCGCCTACGCGGCACTGGCCTTTCGGCTGTCGGTCATGGGAGGGAACGTACAGGGCCTGGCAGTTGGGCCACCACGGAATAACCGGCCATCACGGGACAGCGGGCGTCCACAAAATCCGTTGGCAGGTTCCGGCGGCCCCTGTTAGCTTTCCGGAGGCCGTGCGAGAGGACGAGGAGGTGGTACCCGTGAACGTTGTATCGACATGGGTGCTCTCCTTCGGGGTCACGGTCGGGCGGTAGGCAGGTCGTCCGGGAGCGCCGTACATGAGCCCTCCCGAAAGGCATGACCATGCACTTCACTTCTGAGCGCCGCCTCGACGACGGCGTTCTCGAACGCGAGTTCGCCCTCGGCGAGATCCCCGGCACCCTGTGGACCCCTGAGTCCGCCACGTCCGCCGCGCCCGTCCCGCTGATCCTGATGGCCCACAACAACGGGCTGTCCAAGAGGGAACCCCGGCTGGTGGCCCGGGCCCGGCACTCCGTGGCGTACGGCTACGCGGTGGCCTCCATCGATGCCGCCGGGTGCGGCGACCGGCCCCGTTCCGCCGCCGACGAGCAGGCCCGCGCCGACATCCGCCGGGCGATGCGGGCCGGCGAGCCGGTCGACGAGATCTTCGAGTCCTACATCGGCCCGCTGGTCGAAAAGGCGGTTCCCGACTGGCGGACCACCCTCGATGCTCTGCTCGCGCTGCCCGAGATCGGCGGCCCGGTCGGGTACTCGGGGTGGACCGCCGTCGGTATCCGGCTCGCGGTGACCGAGCCGCGTATCGCGGCCGCCGGGTTCTTCGCCGGGGGCTATGTGCCCCGCGCCCAGCGCGAGGAGGCCCGGCAGGTCGGCGTTCCGTTGCTGTTCCTGTTGCAGTGGGACGACGAAGGGAACCCCCGGCAGCGGGCCCTGGACCTGTTCGACGCCTTCGGTACCAAGGAGAAGACGCTGCACGCCAATCTGGGCGGGCACACCGGCACCCCGTGGTTCGAGGCGGACGACGGGAACCGGTTCTTCGGCCGGCACCTGAAGTAAGACCTTACGTACGCGGGCCGCACCCATGAAGACCCATGGGTGCGGCCCGCGCCATGACAGAGAAACCTCAGTGGTGGTGAGGTGATGTCAGGTAGTGCTGCCTGAGCAACTCCTTTCCGTAGTCGTTGCCGTTCGGGGTGCGGATGATCGAGTGGACGTGTTTCTGCGTCGCCCCGCTCCCCTGCGTGGCTCCGTACGCGCCCGCCAGCGGCCCCGGGCCCTGGCAGTCGACCTCGACCCAGACGACGGGGCTGTGGACGCGGACGTAGAAGGCGGCGTCGTCGGCGGTGCCGCCCGCCCAGGTGACGTAGGTGTCGGAGAGGTGCTTGCTCACCTCGGACATCCGCACCTTCGCCGCGTCCGCCTTCGCGCGGCCGACGAACGCCTCGACTATGCCGAGGAGTTTCTTCTTCTGGACGGAGGTGAGCGCGTTGCCGCGCAGGCCTGCGTACTCCTGGACCGTGTTGTCGGCGAACGCGCCCGCCTTCATCGACTCGTTCGACTTCGTCGTCGACTCGATCGCGATCGACTGCTGCGCCGTCGTCAGGGAGTTGATGAAGGCCAGGCTCGCCACGACCTCCTCGTGGCAGACCGTCACCGTCTCGCCGTCGATCTCCATGGACGTCGGTTCCGAGCCCCAGAAGCAGGGGCTCATCACGACCTGGTCGCCGAGCACGAAGTAGTTGACGACCAGGTGGTGGCCGTCGAACTGGAAGCCCCAGGGCTCGGTCGCCGACGGGGTGCCCATCACCGTCCAGTAGTAGGCGTCCTCGTTGAAGGCGGTCGTGTTGCCGATCGCCTCGCCCGCCGCCTGGTTGATCCTGCGGATCTTTTCTGTGGTCTCCAGGCCGTCCGCGCTCAGGGCTTCCTTCAACAAGGCTGTTCCCAGGGCTTTTTGAGCGTCCGTCAAGTCTGCCAGCGAGACACCCTGGCGTTCGTACGAGTCGATGTTGCTCCACAGTCGCCACTCCGTCGAGTGGACCGTGAACTGCGTCGACGTCTTCTGGGTGTCCGTGAGCCCGGCCAGGAACGCGTTCGCGGCGGTGATGACCGGGGCCGTGGCGACCTTGGTCGAGTGGATCGTGAACAGGTCGTCCACTCGCTTGCCGTCGGTCGTCAGGCCGAAGAAGTCCTCGGTGATCGTCATGTTGCCGGGGCCGCCGCCGGTACCGCCGCCCGGGCCCCCGCTCGGCGCCCCGCTGGGAGACGCCGACGCGTCCGCCGTCGCCGTGCCCGTCGTCTCGTCCGCGAGGGCGGTCCAGGCGCCGGCGCCGCCCATCGTCACCACGGCCGTGGCGCCGCTGGCGAAGAACACCTTGCGCATGAAGTTGCGCCGGTTCGCGAGTGCGTGACGTGCGGTCTCCGGCGCTGCCGACTCCCCTGGCTGCCCGGTCTCGTGCTCGCTCATCGCACTGGTTCCCTTCGTCGTGGCCGCGTCCCCGATGACCGGCCGGCCGCACGTCGACAACCCTGGTCCAGTCAACTGAGGCAGGGCTGAAACGGACCCCGCGGGCGGGCCGGAAAGGGTGTGCTGGGCGTCGTACGTACCGGCTCCGAACTGGCTTTCTGTGGACACCCTTAGCGTTTGCGCAACCTGAGGGGGAGGAGGCTCAGGCGTTGCCCTCGGCCGGCAGTGTCACCGTGAACTCCGTACGGCCCGGTTCGCTCTGTACGTCGATCCGGCCGCCGTGCGCCCGCGTGATCGCCGTCGCGATGGCCAGCCCGAGGCCCGAGCCGCCGCCCTCACCATCACCGCCTGTGCGGGAGCGGGACGCGTCGGCGCGGGTGAAGCGTTCGAAGACCGTCGGAAGGAGGGCGGGCGGGATGCCGGGGCCGTCGTCGCGCACCCGGATCACCCGGTCGGTGGCGGTGGCCTCCACGACGACCGTGACCTTCGTGCCGGCGGGCGTGTGCACGCGCGCGTTGGCCAGCAGGTTGGCCACCACCTGGTGGAGCCGTGCCGCGTCGCCCACGACCGTCGCCGGTGTCGCCGGGCCGTCGAGCCGCAGCGCCAGCTGCCAGTCGTGGTCGGCGCCCGCCGCCCGCGCGTCCCACACCGCCTCGGCGACCAGCGTCGCGAGGTTCACGGGCGCCGACCGCAACGGCCGCCCCTCGTCCAGCCGGGCGAGCAGCAGCAGGTCCTCCACCAGCCCGGTCATCCGCGCCGACTGCGCCGACACCCGCCGCCAGGCAAGGTCCGGCTCCAGACCCCGCACCTCCTCGTCGCCGCTCATCAGCTCGGCGTACCCGGCGATCGACGCGAGCGGGGTACGGAGTTCATGGCTGGCGTCGGCCAGGAAGCGCCGCATGCGCACCTCGCCGCGCTGCCGTTCCGCGAGCGACGACTCGACGTGGTCGATCATGCGGTTTAGGGCCGCGCCGACCTGCCCGGGCTCGGTCCCGGGGTCGGTGTCGAACACGGGCACCCGGGTCAGCGCGGCCACCTCGCCCCGGTCAAGGGGCACCCGCGAGACCTCGACCGCCGTGGCGGCGACCCGGTCCAGGGGCCGCAGCCGGCGCCGTATGACCACCGCCGAGACACACCCCGCCACCCCGAGACTGACGACGGCGATGGCCGCCTCGACCACCACCAGCCGGTTGATCGTGTTCTGTACGTCGCCCATGGGCAGCCCCGCGAGCACGGGCACGCCGTCGCCGCCGATGGCCGTGACGCGGTAGGTGCCGAGGCCCGGGATCGTACGGGTGTGCAGGGTTCCGTCCGCCGTGATGCCGTCGAGGGCGGCCCGCTGGGCGGTGGTGAGAGTGCGCTGGAGTCCGTCGGCGGTGACGACCTCGGCCGCGATCACCCCGCCGTCCGTGTCCCCGCCGGCGAAACGGGCGGCGAGCGTACCGGCGGGCTGGCCGCGCTCGTTGAGGAAGCCCAGGTCGGTCGCGCCGCCCGTCCGGCGCTGCAGTCCGCCCTGGCTGCGATTGGCCGCGTCGGTGACCCGCTGGTCCAGGTCTCCCAGCAGATAGGCGCGTTGGACGAGGACCGTGGCGAGCGCCATCACCGTGCAGACGACCACGAGGGTGCCCGAGATGAACAGCACAAGGCCGGTCCGCAGCGACCGTCGTGCTCGGAGACGTGTCAACTGCCGTTCTCCGGAGCCCTGATGGTGTACCCGGCCCCGCGCACCGTGTGGATCATCGGCGCCCGGCCCTTGTCGAGCTTCGCGCGCAGACCGTAGATGTAGACCTCGACGAGATTGCCCTCGCCGTCGAAGGAACTGTTCCAGACGTGGTCGAGGAGCTGGGCCTTGCTGAGCACCTGACGCGGATGTTCCATCAGGAAGCGGAGCAGGTCGAACTCCTTGGCGGTGAGCGGGATTTGAACCCCGCCGCGCTGCACCTCACGCGTCTTCTCGCCCAGTACGAGATCGCCGAGCACCCGTACGGACTCGTCCTCGGCCGCCTCCTCCGCGCCGCTCCGGCGCAGCAGTCCGCGCAGCCGCAGCATGACCTCTTCGAGGGAGAAGGGCTTGGTGACGTAGTCGTCCGCGCCCGCCGTCAGACCGTCGATGCGGTGTTCGAGGGCGTCCCGGGCGGTGAGCATGAGCACGGGCAGTCCGGCGTGTTCCTGTCGCAGCACGCGCAGCACCTGGAGCCCGTCCACGTCGGGCAGCATCCCGTCCAGCACGACGGCATGCGGGGCGCAGCCGCGCGCGATCCGCAGCGCACTGTGTCCGTCCGCCGCGAGAAACGGCTGCCAGCCGGCTCCGGCCACGGCCACGGACAGCAACTCGGTCAGCTCCGGCTCGTCGTCGACGATCAGCACACGTACGGCGCCTTCGGGGGCCACTGCCTTGGGGGTGTCAGTCGTGCCAGACATGTGCCGAGCATTCCTGAGCGGGCTGTGGGCAGGCTGTGTGCGGGCTGAGCCGCGGCGAGGTGGATGTGGGTGTGGGGTTTCTCAGACCCCGCCGAGCAGCAGGGCGAGTCCGCGTTCGACCTCCGCCGCCAGATCCTCCGTGCCGGGTGCGACAACGGCGTACGAGCGATGCAGGAAGCGCTGGAGCTGTGCCGTACGGAAGCGGACCACGGCCAGTCCGTACGGCGAGTGGAGTTCCACGACCGTGCGGGTCGGGCCGCAGGGCCACAGGTGGACCTCGCCTATCCCGGCCGGGTGCTCGAGTCCCTCGCCCAGGAGGCACCGGGAGAAGGTCCAGGTCACGGCTTCCCCGTCGACCGAGACATCGACGGGGAAGTCGATGTGGACGGCGAGCGGGTCGGCGGAGTCGTAGCGCAGGGTGACGGTGAGGGGGAGCTCCTGGTAGCCGGGAGTGATCAGGCGGGCGCGGGCGGAGTGTTCCAAGGTTCTGTACATGCCCCCTCGACTCCGGGGAGGGCTCCGGTATTACGCCGTTACGGGAGTCACCGCATGTGACGTGTGTCACTTCCTGTAATTACTTGAGATTTTTGTCATCTAGCCTTACAAACTCATCCCCAATATCCGTCCGCAGGTAACTGGAGCGTTCCTGCCCATGATTGACAACACCGCCACCGCCACCGCGACCGACGCGTACGCCCGCATCTACGAGGAGCAGCAGCCGCGTCTCGTTGCATACGCGCGTTCGCTCACGAAGAGCAGCTGGGCCGCGGAAGACCTGGTCGCCGAGGCGCACTTCCGTGTGTGGCGACGCCTGTCGGCAGGGCACGAGATCGACAACGTGCCCGCGTACCTGATGACGACGGTCCGGCACCTGGCGTCCACCGTGGGCAGCAACTCGGCGCGCGAGACCCCGCAGGATCCGCAGGACGGGCCGGAGCGGCTGGAGCGTTCGGAACGGGTCGTGTCCCAGGGGCGTCACGTCGACGACCCCGCCGAACAGGTCTCCTCGGTCGACCTGTTGGTACGGGTGCTGGGCCAGCTCCCCGACCGCTGGGTCAAGGCGTTGTGGCTCGCGGAGGCGGAGGGCCAGCCCCTGGCGGCGATCGGCCCCCAGATAGGCACCGGCATCAAGGAGGGCGCCACCGCGGTACTCCTCCACCGGGCCCGCGAGGGCATGCGCCAGGCCTTCCTGCGCGAGCAGCCCGGCGTCCCCAACAGCACGGCCTGCGAGCCGTACTGGGTCCGCATGCCCGCGTACGTACGCGGCACCGCGACCCGCCGCCAGTCCGACCAGCTCCTCGCCCACGCGGACACCTGCGACGACTGTCGCCATCGCCTCGCTTTGCTGATGCGCACGAACGACCGGCTGCCCGCGCTCGTCGGCCCGGCCCTGCTGGTGCTCGTGGTGGGCGGTACGGGGAAGTACCTGCTGTCGTTCGCGGCGGGCTCCGTCGGCGCGTCGACCGCGCTGGGCGCCGTGGCCGGCCAGGGCGGTGGGGTGCTGCACGCGGTACGTCATGTCGTGGCCGGCGGTTCGAAGATGCCGAAGGCGATCGCGGTGAGCGCGGGGGCGGCGGCAGCGGCCGTCGCGGTCACCCTCGCGCTGACCTCCCCACAGGTCCAGCTGCAGGAACGGTCCAGGGTCCCGCTGGCGGACAAGCCCTTGTCCCCGGCACCGGTGGCGGAGGTACCGGCGACGGTGCCTCTGCCGTTGAAGGCGACTCCGGCGACCGTGCCGGCTCCGGAGAGGGGGGCTGCGGCGGTTCCGGAGGGGGTGCGGGAGGCGGTACGGGTGCGGGTACCGGTCGCTTCGGTGGTCACGGTGACTGGGGGGAGCGGTGGCGACAGCGGTGTTGATGCGCCCAGTGCTCCCACGACTCCGAGTGAGCCCAGCGAGCCCAGTGCTCCAAGTGAGCCCAGCGCGCCGGTCGAGCCTGTGCCGGATCCTCCTGTCGCGGAACCCGAGCCCGAGCCCAAGCCCGTGGTGCCGGAACCTCCGGTCGAGGAGCCGGCGCCGCCGGTGAGCGAGGAGCCTGGGACGCCTGAGACTCCGGACGTTCCGGTGTATGTGCCGCCGGAGACGCCGGAGACCCCGGAAACTCCGGTGGTGGAGACGCCAGTTGAGGAACCCCCTGTGGAGGAGCCTCCGGTGGAGGAACCCCCGGTGGTGGAGACGCCGGAGCCGCCGGTCACCGAGACTCCCGTGATCCCCGAGACTCCGGAGGTTCCGGTCCCGGATCCGGTCACTCCAACTCCCGTGGATCCCGCCCCTGTTGAGGAGACCCCGGTTCCTGACCCCGGGCCCTGCTGACCGGACGGTCGCGGAGCCGCTTTCGGCTGAAGTTTTCCTCGCCAGGCAACCTGGGCAGCGCTTCTTCTGTCTCACAGGTTGCTCACAGACATGGCCTGGGCGCGTGGGGTGCGTCCGTACGTAGGTCGGCCGGTCGTGGGCTGTGTCCAGCCCGGTGCCACTTGACCATGGCACCGGCAGACAGACGAGGAACCGATGACCACTCAGCAGGACAGCAGTACCAAGACCAACAAACGGATGAAGCACTCGGCGCTGGCGGCGGGGGCCGCGCTGGCCGTCGTCGTGTCGGTGGCCGGAGCGGCGCCCGGTGCCGGGGCCGCTCCGAGCGCCGCACCCACAAAGCCGAAGCTCAGACTCGTGGCCGCGACGGACTCCGTGACGGCCCAGCGCTGGCAGGGGGAACCCGGCGTCTACCTCGACCTCGGCACGTACGTCACGGTGGACGACGTACCGCTGGAGTTCAAGGTGACCCGGAAGTCGTACAAGGCCCCGGTGGTCGCCGAGCAGATCATCCGCAAGGGCGGCAAGGTGCAGGCGAAGCGGCTGCCCGCCGGCATGGTGAAGGACTTCGAGGGCCTGCCGGGCTTCCTGGAGGTCTCGTTCCGGGACGCGGCCGGGAAGGAGGTCGCGAAGAACAAGGGCACGTTCTGCCCGAACAACGCCTCCGGACGTATCCGCCCGGACGCCCCGTCGACCTCGCACTTCCCGGAGAGCTGCGCCAGCAACCCGTTCACGCTGGGCGGGGTGTGGGGCATCGAGAAGGGCTGGGCCGCCAACGCCAGTTCGATCGACTACGACAAGCCGGTGGATCTGCCGGTGGGCGAGTACACGGCCAAGGTGTCGATCGGGAAGGCGTACCGCGACCTGTTCGGCATGCCCGATGACCAGCCGACCATCAAGGTGTCGGTACTGCCCGAGAGTGAGGACGGCGAAGGCGGCGGAGTCGGCCTGACCGCGCGTTCCTCCGCCCACCACGGAGGGGGCCATGACAGTCATGGGACCCACGGGGCACCGCTCGCGTCGTCGCACCACTACGGCCCGCGCGGCGCGGACGCGCCCACCATCCCGGCCTTCCCCAACGCCCTCGTCGACCGGGGTACGGCACACCACCTGGGCGACGGTCCGGGCCACACCGACGGTTCGCGCGTCGCGCCCGCACTGAAGGCCGCCGCCAAGCGGCCCACGGGCAGGGCGGGCGTACCGGCCAACGTGCCCAAGCCCGACCTGCGTTCACTGCCGGCGTGGGACATCGCCATCACGGACGGCGAGGACGGGGACGTAGCCGGAAAGGACTACCTGGCGTTCAGCGCGAACGTGTGGAACGCGGGTCCCGCACCCCTGGTGGTGGACGGCTTCCGCCAGCGGGGCAAGGACCTGATGGACGCCTACCAGTACTTCTACGACGCGAACGGCAAGCAGGTCGGCTACACGCCCACCGGCACCATGGAGTGGGACCCCCGGGTCGGCCACGAGCACTGGCACTTCACGGACTTCGCGAGCTACCGCCTGCTGAGCGCCGACCAGACCAAGGAGGTGCGCAGCGGCAAGGAGGCCTTCTGCCTGGCCAACACCGACGCGATCGACTACACGGTGAAGAACGCCAACTGGCACCCGTACAACACGGATCTGTCGACGGCGTGCGGCGAGAAGAACTCCCTCTCGGTACGTGAGGTCCTGGACGTCGGCTCCGGCGACACGTACACCCAGTACCGCCCCGGCCAGTCCTTCGACGTCACGGGCCTGCCGAACGGCACGTACTACATCCAGGTCATCGCCAACCCGGAGAAGCGCCTCCAGGAGACCAACCTCAACAACAACGTCGCCCTGCGCAAGGTGATCCTCGGCGGCACGGAGGGCGCGCGGACGGTGACGGTACCGCCGCACGACCTCATCGACGTCAAGTAACCCGTACCTGGCGTGTGTTGCACCTCCGAGGGGGAGAACAGCCCCTCGGAGGTGCAGCCAGCTACACCCCCGATCGGGTGGGTCGCTCCATGGTTGGGCCGCCCGGGCAACGGCATTGTTGACCTCAACGAACCGAAGCCCCGCGAAAGGAACCAGGGATGCCTACCGAGACCGACCTCACCCCGCTGCTCACGGCCTGGGACCAGGCACACCCGGCCGCGACCGCCGTCACCGTCGTGGACATGAACGTGAGCGTGAGCGTGAGCGTGGACGCTGACTGGCGACACCTCCTTGACGAGATCGCCCACCCTCACACCATTCAGGCCTTCCACCGCCTGGCGGCGGCAGCGGTTTGATCTCGTTTAGTCCCGTTTGATCCCAGACGCAGTGATCGGCCGGCCCGAACCGAACACCAGAGAGGCCCCGGAGACGAACTCCGGGGCCTCTGGCTGCTGTCCGCCGGCAGCTGCCGTCAACCGTCAGTCCTGACGTACGACGTTCTGGCCGGTGCCGCCCGAGAGGATGTCCTTGCCGGGGCCGCCGTACAGCTTGTCGTTGCCGTTGTTCCCCCACATGTAGTCGATCCCGCTGTTGCCCCACATGACGTCATTGCCCGCGCCGCCGTACATGTGGTCGCCGGCGGTCCCGCCGTAGAGCGTGTCGTTGCCGTTGTTGCCGCTCAGGTCCTGGTCCCCGGCGCCACCGCGGATCACGTCGTTGCCCGCGCCGCCCTGGGCGATGTCACCGGAGGTGGTGATGGTGTCGTTGCCGTCACCGCCGGCCGCGAGCAACGAGTTACCCGCGACGATGGTGTCGTCGCCTGCCCCACCGTCCACGAGGTTGGTGACGAGGTTGCCCCGGCCGGTCAGCTTGTCCTTGCCCGCGCCGAGGATGAACGCGGTGGTGTGGTAGTCCTGGGTGCTCTTGTTGGTGAAGTCGACCACGTCATTGCCGTCGCCGAGGGTCATCCGCATCATCTGGTACGGGCTCTGGCTTTCCTCGGTGATGACCGTGCACAGGACCTTCGTGTGGTCGGCGGCACTGGGGTGGACGCATCCGCGCCCGACGCTGATCGGTACGACGTCGTCGATCGCGAAGGTGATGTTCGTGTGGTCCGTGGCGTCGGCGTAGGCCTGGACGACGGTCAGCTTGTTGGTCTGGCCGGCGGCGGCCGTGTAGCTCAACTCGCGGCCGCTGACGTCGGTTTCGGCCTTCGCGGACGGCGCCGCGGCACCGGCCGTACCGGCCAGCGCGAGCGGGACGGCCACGAGTCCGGCGCCGAGGGCCAGGGCCATCGCGATTCGGGTCGCCCGACGGCCGGTGGGGGATGAGGACATGGTGCGTAACCTCCAGGTTCGGTGACGCCATGTGAGACGGCCGGGGGGATCCCTGGGTTGTGGTGACCTGCCCAAGCGAACGGCCAAGCGTTCGGGCAGAAGGGACGTCTGACGTCCACGCACATGAACAACGATCAAGTACGTGACTATTGACGTGTCCAGGACCACCCCCCTACCTTCCGGGAGAAAGCGCTTTCCAATCCGGCCCGGAAGCTGATCCATCCCGATCCACCGTCCTGGAGATGGAGAACCATGAGCCACGCGAGTCACCCGAGTCACCTGAGGCATCTGAGACCCGTCACGGCGTGCGTCGGCCTGCTGGCCGGCACCCTCGTCGCCCTGTCCGGCACGACCGCACAGGCCGCGACCACACGCTACGAGGCCGAGACCTCCCCGTCGGTCTGCACCGGCACCATCGACTCCGACTGGACCGGTTACTCCGGCAGCGGATTCTGCAACGGCACCAACGCCGCAGGCGCGTACGCCCAGTTCACCGTTTCCGCACCCGCATCGGGCACGGCGACACTGAGCGTCCGCTTCGCCAACGGCACGACCACCGCCCGTGCGGTGGACATCATCGTGAACGGCGCGACGACCACGACGGCCTCCTTCGAGAGCACGAGCACCTGGACGGCCTGGACGACGAAAACGCTCACCGTCCCGGTGGTGGCGGGCAGCAACACGATCCGCCTGAACCCGACGCTCGCGGCGGGCCTCCCGAACATCGACTACCTCGACGCGAACGTCCCGGACGGCGGCGGCACGACACCCCCCACGGCGTCGGCGTTGTACGTATCCCCGTCGGGCACGGACAGCGCGGCGGGCACGTCGACGGCGCCGACGACGCTGACCTCCGCGATCAGCCGTATCACCGCGGGCGGCACGATCTACGTCCGCGGAGGCACGTACACCTACGCCTCGACGGTCACGATCCCGGCAGGCAACAACGGCACGTCGACGACCCGCACGACGCTCTCCGCGTACCCGGGCGAAACCCCCATCCTCAACTTCGCTTCCCAGACGGAGAGTTCATCGAACCGGGGCCTCCAACTCAACGCCAACTACTGGCACATCAAGGGCCTGGTCGTCGAACGGGCCGGTGACAACGGCATCTACGTCGGCGGCAGCAACAACGTCATCGAGCGCACGGTGACCCGCTTCAACCGCGACACGGGCCTCCAGCTCGGCCGTATCTCCTCCAGCACCCCGGCCGCCGACTGGCCGGCCAACAACCTGATCCTGAGCGCCGAGTCGCACGACAACGCCGACTCGGACGGCGAGGACGCGGACGGCTTCGCGGCGAAACTGACGACAGGCGCGGGCAACGTCTTCCGCTACGCGGTCTCCCACAACAACATCGACGACGGCTGGGACCTCTACACCAAGACCGACACGGGCCCCATCGGCCCGGTGACCATCGAGGACTCCCTCGCCTACGAGAACGGCACCCTCACCGACGGCTCCCAGGCCGGCAACGGCGACCGCAACGGCTACAAGCTCGGCGGCGACGACATCGCCGTCAACCACATCGTCCGCCGGAGCATCGCCTACAACAACGGCAAACACGGCTTCACCTGGAACAGCAACCCGGGGACCATGGCGGTGTCGGGGAACGTGAGCATCGACAACACGGAACGCAACTTCAACTTCGACGGCGGCACGTCGGTGTTCCGCGACAACACGTCGTGCCGGAGCGGCAGTGGCACGAACGACCGGGTCATCGGCGATGCCGATACGTCGAACCAGTTCTGGTCGGGGAGCAATGGGGGGCGGTGCTCGGCGTATGGGGGTGGGCTGAGCTGGTCGTTTGGTTCGGATGGGCGGCTGGGGGTGGTGTTCGGGGGGTAGGGGGGCCGTACCGGACCGAGTTGGGCTGTGCGTGTGCGCTGTCTTGGGGCACCTTCAGGTCGCTGACCTGGGGGTGTCCGGATTTTCGCATCGACCGCCCGGCGTCTTGAGGTTACTAACATCGAGGTTACTAACATTGATGTTAGTAACCCTGGAGTTGGCCGGGCGCCTGCCCGTTGGCTGGTTGCCGCCTTGATCAGGGCCGGTCGGTGACGCGGAACTCCATCCACTCGATGCCCGGGACGCTGAATCGGGCGCCGATGTTGGCGGCGGCGATGCCCTCGAACTCGTGGTGGGTGCTTGAGCCTTGGCTGCCGAGGCTCCATGGCGTCGCGATCTTCCACGCACAGTCAAGGACGGTCATCAGCGCCTGCTCGGGAGCGGGACACCGGAGCGGGGAGACCAGCCGCAACACGGCCAGCTCGGGGAACTTGCAGTACCGCTCATAGTTCTCGATCTCGAGGGGGCGTTCCAAGCGATCCACCAGACGCCCGACCACCCGCTCGGCGCTGCGGCGATCGTTCGCGTGTACGTGACACCGCCACTGGATCGTCTCGAACATGCCGGAACCATACGGGTCAGGCGTGGTGACTCGTAAGTGCCGCGCGGTGGCCGAAATTAGCTTCGGGTGTTGATGGTTGGTCGAGGAGGCGGCGAGCGAGGGCGCTACGACTGAGGGAGCCAGGACCGAGGGGGCAACTCGTGGCTCAATCCCCGGAGTGCCCCCAGAAGCGGATTTCCTGCGGCTTGCCCTCGTCGTCGTGCAGCACGGCGCACCGTCCGACCCAGCGAGACCGAGGGAAGACGTCGAAGTCCGGGACGTGCGCGCGGGTGAGCTTCTCCGTCCCGAGGAGTTCGAGTGCCTCCTTGTCGGTGACCGGTTCCACGGTGTTGTAGTCCGGGGTGTCGTCGGGCCCCAGTACGACGAAGACGTCGAGGATCGAGTGGGTACCGGCCTCATGGACCAACTCGGCCTCCCACAGCGCCTCCAGCGTCGGAGGCCGAGGCTCCCGCTCCGCCTCCGGCCGCCAGTCGGCACCGTTGATCCAGTAGTAGTCCCCTGCCTCGAACACCGCACGCCGCAACTGCTGAAGCGCGGCGTTCAGGTCCTCCTGGTACGGCACGTAGTAGTCCCAGTGCGAAGCCCCCACCGGCCTTCATCCCCTTCCGGTCTCCCGTGTCTACCTGCGACGGCGGAAGCTAGCAGCCGGCTCTGACATTCAGGCCCACAGATCCGCACCAGGCTGATTCCTACACGTTCATGAACCGTGCCCCGGCTGGAACGGGAAGGTGGTCACCAGACACCGTCAGAGAGGAAGGGAACGGCCATGGGTAGGCGCGACTACGAGGACGACCCCAATGCTCCGGCCGCGCAACGCCTGGTCCCGGCCGCATCCGTGGTCGTTGTCGACGTCTCCGGCCGCATCCTGCTCCAGCGCCGTCGCGACAACGACATGTGGGCGCTTCCAGGTGGAGTCATGCACATCGGTGAGTCGTTGCCGGACTGCGCCGTCCGGGAGACCCGCGAGGAGACCGGCTTCGATGTCGAGATCGTCAGCATCGTCGGCACCTATACGAACCCCCGTCACGTCATCGCCTACGACGACGGCGAGGTCCGGCAGGAGTTCTCCGTCTGCTTCCTGGCACGCCCTGTGGCCGGGCACCTGGCGGTCTCCGAGGAATCAACGGATGTCCGCTGGTTTCTGCCCGAAGAGATCGACGCGCTCCCTATGGTCCCAAGTATCAGAAAGCGAGTGAACGACTGGCGCGACGGCAACATGCCCGCAGCCCGGTAGCCGAGAGACAAGGCGTACGCCGAGTACCCCGGCACATCCGCGAGTTGCCTCGAAGCCAACAGAAAGAGCTGTCACTCAAGCATCGGTTGGGAGGCGCCACAGCGGTGCTTCATACTGCCCCGGGCGCTTGCTGATGAGGAGTTCGCGCAGGATCTCGCGTTGAGAGCCGTTGAAGTTCAGGGCCTCGGTAAGCCGGCGGAACGTCGTATGGGTGACCCCGCGGCTTCGTGCCTGGTTCTCGAAATCATCGAGCTCCGACAGCGCGGCGACTGGATCGAGCTCGGTCGGCGGATACCCCTTGAACCGTGCGGCCTTGTCGCGTTCGTAGTCGATCTCCGAGTAGCCGCAGATTTCGCGGCTGTAGGCCTCCACGTCGTTCAGGCTCAGTGTCTCCAGGATCGCGCGGGCCAGTCGGTTACGGCCCAACGCCTCGTCCAGATCGACCTCATGGACTGTCGGGCCGACGTCAGTGAGAGGCACGGGGAGACCGGCGTCCCGTACCTCGCAGACACCGCGTACCCCTCGCGCAGTGGCCGCGAGCATCCCGGTCGCCTCGGACGGATGCCACTCCAGGACCGAGCCGACCGGCTCCACGTCATCCGCCGTGAAGGTGTGGACGAGCGGCCCGAGCATGCCCCGTAGATCATCGAGCGGTAGTTCGCCGTCCAGACCGGGTCCTGCGACCAACAGCCTGATGGACGCGTTGACTTGGCAGCACGCGGCGAGTGTCAGGGCGTCGGCGAGCGGGCTCTTCAGCGTCGGTTCGTCGCCCCGGGCGAGAATGTCACCGCCCACGTCCAGGAGGTCGATCGACACCGGGAAGAAGTGCCGGACCAGCTCTTCGAGTTGACGCGTGAGGCCTTCGACACCGTGGCGCGGGTCGATCAGCGCGAAGGTGTACGGGAGTTCTGCCGCGAGCCGGGGGAGCGTGGACCCTGCCGGGGCGATGGGACGGGCTTCCGCCGGCACTGCCCACACCATCGGGGTGATCTGTTCGAGGCCCGTGAAGTCGTCAGGCTCTCGCGGACCCGGCACCGGGTCGACCAGGAGGCGGTCCCAGGCGTAGGTAAGGATCACGGTCGGGTGCTGGTCGGCGCCGTAGAGGGCGGCGTCGAGCATGGCGGCGGCGACCGCATCGCCTCCTCCACCCGCTGCGACGATCAACCTCGTCATGCCTTCAGCGTACGGGTGGGACTCTGGTGGTTCACTCTATAGTGGCTAGAGGCTTTAGCCACTTGGACTGGGAGGGCGGATGCCTCGGATTGAGGAGGCGCAGCCGAAGTATCTCCAGATCGCGCACTTCATCCGCGATCAGATTCTTCGGGGGGACCTGCGGGCGGGGGACGAGGTGTCCTCGGAACGGCAGTTGGCGGCGGACTGGAACGTGTCCCGGCCGACGGCGGCGCGGTCGCTGGAGGCGCTGAGTCATCAGGGGCTCGTCGAGAAGCGCCAGGGGTCGGGGACGTACGTCCGGAATCTCGAAGTCAACCGACGGGCGCGGGAGTTGTATGGCCGGGCCCGGCAGACCGGCAAGATCTACACGCCCGGTGAGTACGCGGTGATCACGTCGACCGGCTGGCTCGATGCGCCGGATCATGTCGCCGAGGCGTTGGGCCTGGTCAAGGACCGCCGGGCCGTGCACCGACGACGAGTGACCAACAACCAGGACGGGCCGATCACGCTGTCCACTTCGTGGTTCGCACCGGACGTCGGTCAACGTGCGCCCAAACTCCTTGATCCGGAACGGATCCAGGAGGGCACGTTGATGTACGTCGAAAAGATGACGGGACGGCAGGGGAGTTACGCCGAGGATCGGATGTGCGCGCGGAGCGCCACTGCTGAAGAGGCTGCTGACCTACAACTGGAGCCGCGATCAGCCGTGTTGATCGTGCATCACGTCGTCTTCGATCTTCAGGACCGCCCGTTGGAGTTCGCCGAAGCCACCTACCCACCGCACCGCTGGGCGTTCGAACAGGGCTATCCGCTCACCTGACATCTACTGCCGGGTCGATCGACAGTTGAGCCGAACCGCTTGCATGCCTCAAGTGGCCAATGCCACTATCCAGTAAGTGGCTAAGGCCACTTGGTGAAAGGGGTGCGGCGTGACAGGTCCGCGGCGGGCGCATGGCGCGCCTGTTTTACCTGGGGATGGCCGGAGCGGAGCTGAAGGCGAGTCGGATCGTGCACGGCCTGGAACTCCTCGCCGTCAACGACCGTGCCCGCACCACATCGAACCGGCACCGCCTCGTCGGCAACGCAATGGCAAGGAGTGAGCGTGGATGGCATACACGATCGACCGTTATCCCTCCGGGGAGTCACCACGACTCGGGGCGATGACCTTGCACCCCGTCGCGGAGTCCGTGCCTCGGGCCCGCCGTTGGTTCCGGAAGTTCATCGCCCCGTACAACCCGGTCTGTTCGATCGACGACTGCGCGCTGATGATCTCGGAGCTGGTGACCAACGCGATCGTCTACGGGCAGTCGGACGAGACCTGGCTCGTACGAGTGGAGTGGTTCCGTGACGGGACGTCTCTCCGTATCGAGGTGCACAATCCGGGGTTCCCCGCGAGCGTGCAGCTGCGCTGCCCGGACGCCGCCGACGCACACGGGCGCGGGCTGCTCCTGGTCGACGCCATCGCCGACTCGTGGCATTCCGGGCCGAGTTGCTTTGGTGGGACGGTGGTGTCCTTTGTGGTTGCGGATGCGTGGCCGGTCTAGACAGGTGTTTTGGGCGTCACGCCTGCTAGAACCCAGCTATGACGTACAGGTTCACCGCTCGTGCAGTAGCGGTAGATATCGACCCCAACAACGACGTGATGACGGCGGGTGTCGCCGAGGACGAGGACGGAGGGGGCTTCATCCAAGGTCTTGTCGTCATCGACCCATCTCGGCTGGCCCTGGGACGGCCCCCGGCACACCGGAATCTGCAGGGCGTCTACCCAGGTGAAGGCAGCTTTCGCTGGCGTCGCCAGCCACGATGAGACGTTCGCTGGCGCCCTGTTCACCCAACGTTGAGCGTAGCGTCGAAGGCTTGAGTAATCGGCCGAAGCAATGCGGCGTACGACGATCCCCCAACTCGTCAATCGCCGTACCTCCTTCTCTACGTGGCACATACGCCTATCGCGTCGAATCGGCTGCCCTGCACCCCATGGACACGGACGGTTTGGTTCAAGTAGCACACGAAGGATACGCGAGGGATGATTGTGTTGAGTGGAAATGAGTCCCGAGTGTTCCGGAATGAACACGGCCAACTGTCTGGGAGTATCAGACATGGTTGATTCGAACCCCGCATTTTCCCCTGACTGGCTCATGGAAATCGAAGGAATTCCCACTCGGGGAGAGATGGGATTGGTGCTTGACCTTTCCATTGACCTTAACCGAGCGGAGACTGTCTATCATTACACATCCGCTGCGGGCCTGCTGGGAATCATTTCATCTGAACACCTCTGGGCCACGGACGTCGAATTTTTGAACGATGCCCAGGAGCTGACCTACGCCGGCGAAAGGCTGCTGCACGCCCTCCAGGCAGAACGAGAGACAGTTAGGTTTCGCGAACTCGTGGCAGCTGGAAATGTGCACACCGCGGAGATCGCCAACGAGTTCCAATCCCGAGAGGAGCGACGCGAATATTGGGGTTGTCACAAAGATGCAGGGTCGGGCAATTGGGGTCTCCTGGAGGCGATCGACACCATTATCGAAGGACTTAAGCAGATGCGAGGGCCCTCCCGGACCTCGCCACTCCATGCCTATGTCTCGTGCTTCTGTCAAGATGGTGATCTGCTGAGTCAGTGGCGAGGCTATGGCGGCGTCGGCGGATATTCGATCGGATTCAACACCCATACATTGAGAAACATGGCCTACCGCTTCGAAAAAGGAGAGTTCCGCCGGATCACCTACGGATTTGATTTGGCTGTCAAATTCGAGCGCGACGAATTCTTTCCGGAGTATCTGCACTCGGGGATCACCCTGCTGGGCGACTACCTGACTGCACTTACCATGATCAAGAATCCGGCGTTCCGCGAAGAACGCGAGTGGCGCCTAATGATCCCACGGGATGAGTTGCGAGATGACGTGGGATTCAGAGTGGGCCCCGTAGGAGTCACTCCGTACCTTCAGGTCGACTTTCCGCTCGATGCCATGACTAAAGTGATCGTCGGCCCTGGACAGCATCACGCGGAGCGAATGAATGGCACTCGGCAGCTTCTTAGGCGTTACGGCATGAGCCACGTGGACGTGGTTCCGTCCACAACCTCCCTTCGACTTTAAGCATCCCGCCTTCACGGCACACAGCCACGAAGAGTCACAGGTGCCATCGGAATCGACCAGTACCGACCAGGCCCGCCCGACCGATGTCACCGTGGTGGCGGTAATCTTGAAGACCGTCGTGGCAGCGATGTCACCGTGGGTTCAGCCCCTGACCAGGTAAATCGGTCGGGGCCGTCCTCATGCCTGACTCCCGTGCCTGCCCGCCGTTCACCGTGGTTTCCCGCTCGATCGGGCACGGCTGGGGCACGGCTCCGCGAACCATTTCAGTGGTTCTCGGTACTCTCGCTGAACTTTGGGACGGGAACGATCAGCGGAGTTGAGATGGCGAGTTGGTTGGCGACGTTGCTGGCGTCTGTCGTAGGTGGGATGAGCGGTGGTTTTCTCGCGCCTTGGGCCAAGGCTCGGTTCGATCGGCGTCACGAACGGCATCAGGCGTTTGACCGGGCCATCGCCGCAGTCAGGGCTGGCCTGTACGCCTACACGGCTCCAACGAACGTTGATCGCAGTCAGATCGGTGACAGCACATATGCCCAGGAGTTCATAGATCAGCTTCTGACTCGGCGGATGGAACGGTTCTTCGAAGCAACCTATGGGATGCGGCAGGCGATCGCTGAGCTTGAGCCTCACTACAAGGTCGTCTGGAACCCTGACCAGTTCCAGCTGACCCCCCAAGAGCTAACCAGCCTGGTGGATCAGCTCAAGAAGGCAAGGTAACTGCACTCGAACTCACACCTTCACCCACCACTCACCCCAGCTCCGCGCACGCCACCACTCCGCTGGCACCCGCGAACGGCGCCCCCGCCATCTCGGAGCCTGAGCGCCCCCGCCGGAGGCATGTCTATGGCCCGAGGATGGCTTCCTCGCTTCTGCCCGCAGCGCGTAGCGCGCCGCCGGGCGCGGCCAGCCGGGGGCGCAGACAGGAGGCAGGCCGCGCCGCAGAGGTGGCGCGCGCCCGCGCTGTGCGCGGGCTCTTGAACCACTAGAGAAAGTTGTAGCTCAGTCGGTCTGCTGGGACTCGGTTCTGTGGCTGGTGTGGGGTTTGAATTCGTTTGCTCAGGCTGGGAGTTCGGTCATCTGTCGGTGTGCGAGGGGCAGGAAAAGTGCCGGTCGGACGGTCCAGGTGATGGGGGTGTCGGCGTGGGTGACGGAGACCGTGCAGGGTTTTGCGTGCAGGAGGGCTCTCCTGGTTTCGATGCGTCCCTCGTAGAGCCATGCCCAGGCCTCGTCGGAGGCGTCCGAGTCGAGTGCCGGTGAGATGGTGCGTAGCGCGATGGCGATCCATCTTGTCTGCCTGGGGTGGCGAGTAGGCGTCGAAGGATCCCCGGAGTACAGGTGGCTCCGCCTCGGTGAGGTCCTGGGTCCAGCACTCGCACCAGAAGCCCCGGCGGGGCCCGTTGGTCAGCACGGGTGGCCTCCCGGGCGGGTGTCGGTGAAGAGTTCCGCGGTCACCGTGTAGCCGCCGTGGCTGTCGTGGACCACGACTCGGTGGGCGAGTGCGCTGACCATGCCCAGGCCCCGGCCGTGCTCCGCCTCCTGGTCCCGGTGCTCAACTTTCGGGGCCGTGCCCGTGCCCCCGTCGTCCGTGACCGACAGGGCGATCACCTGCGCCGAGACCGCGAGCGCCAGATGGAAGCTTCCGGCCTCCAGGCCGCTGGCCGTATAGAGGACCGCGTTCGTGCTCAGCTCGGCATTCTCGGCCATCGGACAGTCGCGCAGGATGTCGCGTGCCCAGCGCCGGGCCCGGCTGGCCTCTTCAATGAGGCCCAGGCAGCGGATCCTGCTCTCGCCTGCCTGCTCCCGGATGACACTCGCGGAGATCGATGGCGCCGTGCCATCTCAATCCGGGACGCCTCCACCTCATGTACATCTGCTACATTCGTTACATGTCTGATCCAGTGATCGAATCCATGGCCGATGTCCGCAGTCACCTCGCTGACGTCATCGATCGTGCCCGCCGGGAGGACACCCCGACGATCATCACTCGGCGGGGCAAGCAGGAAGCTGTCGTGATCGACATTCAGGAGTACCAGCGTCTGCGGGAGATCGCGGAGAGCGCTGAGGAGGCTTGGCTCAATCGGCTGGCCGATGAAGCCGAGTCCGAGGGGACGGAAGGGTCGGTCTCGCTCGAAGAGATGGCTGCCCTGCTGCGGGCTCGGCAGGGCTGAACTCGTGGGGTACGTCACGCGGTTCACGCCGCACGCTCAGCGGGACATGCTCAAGGTCCCGCGCCCGGATGCCCTCCGCGTCCTGCACCGCCTCGTCGAACTTCAGAAGGCGCTGGACGCCGGCGACACCGCATCGTTCGACATCAAAGCCCTCCAGGGGCACAGTGCCCGGTGGCGGCTCAGAGTCGGCGACTACTGTGTCGTCTACACCGTTGAGGACGGTCAGCTGATCGTGTGGGTTCTTGCCGTCGGCAACCGTCGCGAGATCTACCGCCAAGTCCCCTAGTTCTGGGCGGCGACCGACCCGCCACGCATGCCCCGATGTCGCGGGTTTCGCAGCGGGTCGCCGTCGGTCTCTGTGGCCGGCCTACTTGAGGTTCAGGGTCTGGGTTTCCGTCGTGCCCGCCGGCCTCTGGATCTTGAAGCTCTTGCTGAAGGTGTGCGTGTCGTCCTCGCTGTCCACGCAGTTGACCGTGGCGTTGGCCTGCCAGCTCTTCGGGAGCTTCGGGACGCCCGTGAAGGTCAGCTTGTACTTCTCCTTCGTGTCCTCACCGGAGAGTTCGGCTGTCTTGGCGTCCTTGCCGGTGGGGGTGATGGACACATCGGTCACTGACGAGTCCTCGAATCGCTCGCAACTCGCGGTTCCCGAGACGATGACTCTCGACTTATCAGGATTGGCCTGTGTCGCACTGGTCGCTGTCGCGGACGCCGCGACCACCAGCGTAGCCACGGCCGTGGCGGAGGCGACTTTCTTTCCTCTGCTACTGAAATCCCGCATTGCGGTCTCCACTCGTCTGCTTCGGGCCGCGTTGACGAGGACGTCGAGCCGGGTGATTCCGGGGCACGGCGTTGAATTCGCCTTCTGCGGTGTGCCGTCGCGTGGGGGTTTATGCGCCTGCCGCTGTGGGTCGTGCCGTGCCTACTTCGCACTGCGGTCGGTCGTTGTGTCGCGCAGGGGCGCTGATACCGGTGCGTTCCGGTGTTCCGGCGCCCGGCCATCTGTTTGCCGACTGCGACCTCTGCGGCTGTGGCGCCTGCATTTCGACCGTAGCGAGACCGAGGTGCTATGTCCACTTATGGGCTAATCGGCGGCGACCGGGCTTCGGTCGCCGCCGATTCACATGTGCTCACTCACCCACTCAAGGCAGGATCGGCAGCACCCCACAGTTCGACCTCGCCGGCTCCCCCGACAACCGGTCCGTCAGCCAGCTCACCGCGCTGCCCTGATCTGCCAACAGCGGAGCGAAGTGGTTCAGGAGGGGGCTGATCACGTTCGGGAGGATCACCGGGCGGTACGTGACGTTCGCGCCCTTCGCGCACCAGTCCGCCGCCAGGCGGCGGGCCTGGCCGTGCGGTACCAGGTTGTCGCTGGTGCCTGTTGCCACGCGTACCGGGCTTGATGGCTTCAGGTTCCCGATGCGCTGGCCGTTCAGGAAGGTCTGGAGGGCCGGGGTCGACGCGACGATGTCGGAGATGGACTTGCCGTCCGTCGTCCACTTCGTGCTCTTTGTGTAGCCGTAGCTCAGGAGTGCGTCTCCTACGCACATCGTTGAGAGGTTGGCCAAGGCCGATCTCCCCGCCGTGTTCAGGTGGGCCTCCGCTATCGGGCGGAGTGTCGGGTCCGACTGCAGGAAGCCGTTCAGGGACCAGCCCAGGGCGCCCGTCAGTTCGCTGCCGTCGATCGCCTCTGTCACCGCCGTCAGGTCTGCGGGTGGGGCGCCCGCGTACGTGCCGGCCAAGGTGATGTCGGGGGCGTACGACGTCTGGAGTTCCGCCGCCGCCGCTGTTGCTCCGCCGCCCTGGCTGTAGCCGAACAGGCCCACCCGGGACGTGGAAGTGACCGATGTGCCGGGGAGGTTGCGGGCGGCGCGTACCGCGTCCAGTACCGCGTGGGCCTCGTCCAAGCGGTTGACGTACGTGTGGAGGCGGTCCGTCGTGCCCAGGCCGGCGTAGTCGGTGACGACCACCGCGGCGCCGGTCGCCAGGAGGCGGTAGATCGCGATGTCCTCGTAACCGACCGACACCGTACGGCCGTTGAGGAGCAGGGGGTGCTCCAGGCCCAGAGATGCCGCGCACTGGTCGCCCTGGCCCATTGTGCCGGGGGCGACTGCGACCAGCGGGCGTGCGCCGCCGCCCTTCCACGTTGCCGTCGGTTCGATGTACGCGCCGGTGACCGCGACCGGGGCTCCGTTCGAGTCCGTGGACTTGTACATCAGGCGGGTCGCCCGGCCGGGCAGGGGGCCGTCGAGGGTGGGGAGGGAGATGGCCAGGGGGAGGGGTTCGGTGCGGATCAGTGCGCCGTTGGGGGTGGGGAGGGGGGTTGTCGGTGGCGTGTAGAACGCTGGGATCTCCACGCCCCGGGACACGATCGTCTCTGTGGGGGACGTGGTCGTCGCTGCCGTGGCTGTTGTTGCTGTTGCGTACGAGAGTGCCTGAGCGCCTAGACAGGTCGCAGCGGTTACTGCTGCGGCCAGGAGCCGTCTGCGTGCGGGCATGGCGAACCTCCTGTGAAGCGGCTGGCAGGAGTAGGGGTGAGGTGGGGGGAGTGGCGGCTTGCTCCGCCCGCGTCCCACGGGTGGAGCAAGTCACCGTCTCTCGGTACCTGTTGCTCGGCGGTTCGCCTGGACCGTACCTACTGGTCGGTTACCTCGGGTAGCAGTCGGTAGGTTACGGTTGAGTAACTTGACTCGCTGTCTAATTGGGTGGAGCTGCGGGTTACGGATTGCAGCCGGGGGTGGTGGTCCGAGGGGTGAAACTGAGGGGGGTGTGAGGCTCCGCCGCGACGGCCTCGTCATAGGTCGCGCTCGTGACCTCGTACCAGACGGCGTCCTTGGACGTGTCGCCGTTCACGTCGTCCAGGCTCACGCACCAGAGTTCCTGGCGGACCACCCGGGTGTACGTCTCCGTGCCGCTTCGGACGGTCTTGCATGTCCGGGTGCTCCTGCCGGACTTGCCGGACTTGCTGGACGTGGTGCACTTCCTGACCGTGTGCGGGCGGGTCGCCTTCGTCGTCCTGCGGGGGAGGTGGCGTACGGCGTTGCGCAGGCCGGAGACCGTGGGCGGGGCGTCGTCCACACCCTCGTCCGTGCCCTCGTCGTACTGGTCGCCCGCGCTGTCCCCGCTGACCTTGGAGTCCTGCCACGGGTCGGCGTCCTGCCCGCCTCCGCCTCCGCCCCCGCACGCGCCGAGGCCGGTCATGAGGACCACCGTCAGAGCAGCCACCATCAGACGTCTCTTGCTGGACATGTCTTTCTTCCACCCGTCTTTGTCTCAAAAAGACGGTCAGCCTAACTCCGCACTCCCTACATGACGATCAGTGCGATCCCGATGAGCACGGCGATCACGGCTGCGAAGAGGCCCACCACGCAGCCGACGTTGTTCGTCAGGTCGGAGAAGCGTGACGCCGAATCCGGGGGTTCCGGTGTGGTGGTGGGTGGTCGCGGGGGAACGGCCGGCTGTGGTCCGTTCGGGCGGGTCAGCAGGACGTGCAGGATCTGCTGCCACACCGTCGGCGGGAGGTCGGGGACCTCGCTGTTCGGCGGGGCGATGACGGTGTGCCGGAGCCAGTTGCCCGCAGTGGGGTGGGGGTCGCGGCACATTCTGGCCAGGAGTTCCTGGAGGTCGAGCAGATAGCGGTCGTCGCGGGCCAGGGGGGCCACGGCCCAGGTGAAGAGGTCGGCCGCCCGGTCCGCCAGGGCCGCTCGCGAGGTGAGTTCGCCCGGCTGCCCGTGGTGGGTCAAGTACAGGTTGTTGTGCAGCACTTGGGCGCACAGGGTGTGTCTCATCTCCAGGGGGCGGGTTCGGCGGCGCTCCTCGTCGCCCAGTTCGGACAGCACCAAGTCCAGGGCGTCCGGCGGCAGTTCGCCCGAGCGCAGCTCGCGCAGGAGCACCTCGTCGGGCAGTGGGCGCAACATCGCTTCCAGGATGGTGCGTTGCTGGAGATCCCCGCGCCGGTGGTCGCACAACTCCTCGTGGAGTCCGTACGGTTCGGGGTCGGGCGTACGGCGGGGCTGCGGGGGAGTGACCGTGGGCGCGGGCAGCGGGGGCTTTGGAGACGGCCGGTCCCAGTCCCGGTCCACGTCCGTCAGTTCCTGGAACGGGCGCTCCGCGGGCGGGGTGGGACGTGGTGGTGCCGGCGCCTCCTGACGCTCGCCGTTCCGCCGCTCGACGCCCCGGCCCTCGGCGTTCAGGATCCTCCCCAGCAGGTCCCGTCGCCGTGCCCAGTCCAGCGTCGCTCCGTCGCTCAGCTTCTCCAGCAGCTGGGGTACGCCCGCGGCCGCATCCGGGTGGGCCAGGAGGTGATCGACCAGGTGGATCGCCGCGCGGTGTTCGAACTGGGGGGTGGCGGGCGTACGGCCCATCACCACGCGGGCCAGCGGGCCCGAGCCGCCGGTGTCCTGTTCCCAGCGCGGGACGGACGTGAGGCGCAGGGGATGGGTGTCGACCGTGTCGTACGTCGCGAACGTCCACTCGTGGCCCGGCCAGGAGCCGAAGAGGAGGAACAGGCCGAGGTAGACCAGCGGGGCGCCGTCCCGGTCCGGCCAGCCGGGCGGGCTCGTCTCCTCGACGAGCAGCGACACCCGCTGTGCCGGATCGCGCAGCCACTCCGCCGCGACCAGGATCAGGGCGCGCCGTACGCTCTCCAGCCGCCCCAGCATCTCCGGCAGCCGTTGCCTCGCCAGGGCGTCGAGTTGCGCGCACTCGACCGTCGACAGCGTTCCGCTCGCCTGCTCCGCGGACTCCCGGGGCCCCCAGCCGCCGTACGCCAGACCCAGGCACTGACGGGTCTTCAGGGTGCCCGGGGCGCCGACCAGGACATGGCTGATCGTGCTCGGACGGCCGTACGGGTCCTTGGTGGGCCAGCGCCGGGCCAGCAGGATCTCGCCGTCGCGGGACAGGGTGCGTACGACGCTCGGGCGGGCCGCGCCCGGGCCTGACACCCACAGCAACGGGCCCAGTTCCCGGCCCAGTTGCTCGGCCCGCTCCGCCGAGCAGGAGTGGGCGACCGCTTTCATGCCGGTGCCCTGCCGGCCGTGGTTGCCCTCCCACCGGAAGACCAGCTGATGCACCGACGGGACTGGATGCGCCGATGCCGACGAAGGTGCCGAAGCCGCCGAGGACATCGACGGCATCTCCTGGAACTCGCTCACTGCTCTTCCTCTCCCCGTTCCCGATCCCGTTGCCGCTCCCGCTCCCGTTCACGTCCGGGGCCCCCGGCTCCCCGCGCCCCGGGCACACCGAACTGCCCGTGTCCCTCCCCGCCCTCCGCCGGCACCGCCTCCCACGCCGTCGCCTCGCCCCGCGCGAACGCCTCGGGGCCGCCCGGGACGTCGATCAGGCCGTGCATCGCGAGCAGGGAGAGGAGGGGTTCCAGTACGCGCCGGGGTGCCGCGCCCGCCGGGTAGCGGCCCTGGTCCTCCTGGCCGCCGGTGGCCGACGCGACGTGCAGGGTGCACCGGCGGATCGCGTCGAAGGGGCGCAGCCAGGCCTGTCCCGCGTGCCGGCGCAGGAAGGCGTGGACGTCCTGGCTCTCCTCGCGGATCAGCGTGGCGTCCAGCGAGGCGGCCGTCGGCCGGGCCAGCCAGCGGTCGACCGGGGACTGGAAGCGCAGCAGGTCCGCCTTGCCCAGCACCATCGTGGCCGCCACCTCCAGGTACTGGCCGGTCTTCGGGAGCCGGTCCAGGACCGTCGCGAAGGCGAGGTCGCCGTCCCGGTTCACCTCGACCCCGCCGCGTTCCCTCGCGTGGTCCAACTGCGGGAGCGGCAGCGCCAGTACGGGGTCGACGACGAACACCAGGGCGTCCACGCCGAGCAGGAAACGCAGGGCCGCGTCCGTCCGTACGAGGTCCTCGCCGCCCAGGTCGAAGAAGGCGACCGGACGCACCTGCCCGTGCGCGTCGGTGATGAGGAGGGACTCGACGAACCGGGCGAAGCCGTCCAGGCCCAGGGCGGTGGTGTGGTCCAGGACGCGGCCGTTGCGCAGGGGCTGCACCCGTTCCCGTACGAACCGGGCGTGCTGCTCGGGGTTGACGGACTGCCAGCTCAGGCCGAAGGGTTCGAGGCCGCCGTCGGTGATCTCGGCGATCATCTGGGTCAGCAGATGGCTCTTGCCGGTGGAGGACTGGCCGACCATCGCCACCGTCAGCGGACGGCCGTACGTCAAGTACGGCACGGGGATGAAGTGTTCGGGGAAGTCCGGGTCCGCCGTGCACTTCTGGACCGCGCCGCGCATGACGTCCTGGCGGCGCAACTTGCCGACGCCCGCGAGGTTCAGGGGCTGGTACTGCATCCGGCTGTCGGTGACGTACAGCGCGCCGAGGTCGAGCTGGATGGTCTCCAGGCAGTACGGGCAGATCACCTCGCTCTCGGTCAGGGCCGTTCCCGCTCCCGTGACCTTCGTCGAAGGGGCCATGGGTGCCTGCCGTTTGGCGCGCAGGGCCTGTTCGAACACCTGGCGGTCCTGGTTGGTGTCGTCGGGGGGTGCGAGGAGGGCCGCGCGGCCGGACGCTCCCGGGGACAGCAGGTCGAGGAGCTGGGCCGGGGTCGGCCTGCCGGGCGCCCGGGGGGCGAAGGCGTCCCTCAACGTCTCGGCCAGGACCCGGTGTTCGCCGAGGTCGGCCGGTGCGTGGTCGGCGTGGCCGGGGCGGCCGGTCACCAGCCGGTAGAGCACCTGGGCCGCGCTCCACACCGCGTCCCGGGAGTCGGTCACGCCCTCACCCAGACGCTGTTCGGGCGAGGCGTAGGGGGCCCGGCCCCACGCGGACCGGGGGCGGCCGGCTGGGGCCACGCCCTCAAGTCCCCACAGCTGCAAGGACGTTCCGTCCCAGAGGACGTTGGCGGGTGAGATGCCGCGCGGCACCAGGCCCTGGCCGTCCAGCAGACACAGGGCGAGCATCAGGTCGCGGGCGAGGACCCGTTGGTCGGTCGACGACATGACGTGGGTCTTGGCCGCGGTGGCGCCGCGCGGTGGGTCGTACAGGAGGAACGGCTCGTCCGTGTCCAGCTCGTAGCCGATGAGCCGGGGGAACAGCGGGGCGAACTCGGTGCCGTCGACCAGCCGGTGCAGCCGCAGCGCGGTGCCCGCCTCGGTGTCGAGGAGGGCGCGCGCGGCCGGTTCCGTCGCGTCGGCGGCGGCGAGCCGCACCTGTACGCAGCGCTGCCCCTGGCCCCGGTCGTCGAGCAGGGCGTTGCGGATCAGCGGGGGCAGTTGGGGGTCGCGCCGGGACTCGGGGCCGAAGCGGGCGCGGGCGACGCGGCGGCGGCCGCCGGGGGTGCTGAAGCCGAGCTTGGCGTCGGCGGGTCCGTCCGGGACCCCCGATCCCGGCCCCGATCCCGGCCCCGATCCCGGCCCCGATCCCGGTCCTGGCCCCGGCCCTGGATGAGTGGTGCGGGTCACCAGCTGTCGCCGTCCCCTCGGTCGTACGGGCTTTCGTACTCGTAGCCGTGTCCGTCCCGGTATTTGTAGCCGTGCCCGTTCCCGTTCCCGTTCCTGTGCCCGTCCTCGTCCCCGTCGCCGTAGTCGTCGTGGCGGGGGCGGAAGGTGTCGACGACTCCGGGGCGCAGCGGGGTCAGCCGGAGCAGGCCCGCGTACCGTCCCGACGACGTCCACTCCACCTCCTCCGGGCGGTCCGTACCGTTCGTACGCCAGACCTTCTCGACCTCGTCGCGTACGGCGAGGGGCGCGAACCTGATCCACACGGCCGCCGCCGGGTCGCGGCTGAGCAGTGCGCCCTGGTCGGGCGAGGACAGCTGGACCACGGACTGGCGGTCGGTCTCCGCGCCGACCAGTCCGGCCAGTGCGTGCGGGTCGGTGCCCAGCAGGCCGGCCGAGTTGGCGCGGGTGCGGCGGGTGGCGGCGAAGGGGGGCGCGGCCAGAACTCCGTTGTGCCGTAGGTGCCTTCGGGCCGTGGAGAGGAGTTCCGCTACCCGTCCCTCGATCCGGGTCGCGGCGAGCGTGCCGGCCTGGCCGCGTTCCACGGCGCCCCAGTAGGTCGCCATCGCCTTCAGTGCTGCGTCGGTGAGGTCGCGGGCGAGGGTGGCGACCAACTCCGGGCCGCCCTCGGCGGTCTCGCGGTCCAGCCAGCGGGGTGTCGCGGCCGTGCGGTCCGCGTGGGGTGGGGAGGACACGGGGGGTTCTTCGCGGGGGGCGGGTACGGCGGTGTCCGCCGGGTCGTCCCAGGACGGGGCGTTCGGCCAGGCGTACGCGGTCATCCAGTCGTCGTTGGCGGCCTTGTCGTCGGTGGGGCCGTCGCCGGTTCCGGAGAACGCGTCCGGGGTGCTCGACAGCCAGTCGTCCGCCGGGAATCCGTCGGCGCCGTACGTGTCGTACGTGTCGTACGCGGCGGCCCCGACCGTGGCCCGCTCGGGCTCGGGGGCCGCTTCGGCCTCCGCCGCCGCTGCGGTTGCCCGGAGCACACCGGCGACCGAACGGGCCGCGTCTGCGCAGTTCAGGCGCTCCTCTACGGCCCAGTGTTCCCGGACGCCCTCGGCGAGGAGGGTGTCCAGGCCTTGTAGGGCCTGGCGGAGGGTGGCGGTGGCGTGGCCGGGTTTCCAGGCGTCGGCGGCGGTACGCCATAGGCGGCGGGCGGTGTCCGCTGCCGCGCACAGGCCGATGAGGAGGCCGGAGGCGCTGAGCCAGAGCGGGGGGTTGGTTGCGTAGGCGACCGACGCGCCGGTCAGGGCGCCGGCCCAGGATGCGAGCGGGGGGATCGTCGCCCAGCGGCGCGTGCCTCCTAGGCGGGATGTGGCCAGGAGGGCGGTGGTGAGGAAGAGGAGGGGGACGATCAGGGCGAGTGCGAGGAGGGGGCCCTGCCATAGGGCGCCTAGCAGCGCGGCGATTGTTGCTATGAATCCGCTGGTCAGCGCTCCGTGGGGAGGGTTGGTTTTCGGGTGCGGGCCGTCCGTGGCTGGTCGCGCAGTTCCCCGCGCCCCTACCGGGGCGCTGCCGAACGCCGTGAGTTTTCGTGTCAGCGCCGAGCTGGGTACCGGTTCCACCCTGCCCGCCAAGGTCGTGAACCTTTGGGCCACTGACCGTAGGGCGAGGCCCTGGGCCAGTAGCTTCTCGGCGTATTCGCGCAGGGACTCGCCGATTCGGTCGCGCATGCCCTCTGCTGTGGGGACTCGTAGGCCCAGGGCGGTGAGGTGGGACGCTGCTTCGGCGGTTGAGGTGGTGCTGGTGGTGAGGGCTCTGCCCACCAGGGACTTGTAGGCGTCGAGGGACTGGCGGGCCTGGTCGAGGTCTGCTTCGAAGGCGGCGCGGCGCGACGGGCGGAGCAGGCCGGGGAGGGTGCGGAGGCCGGACAGGGCCTCGTCGGCGTAGTCGAGGGCGTCCGCGCAGGCGCGGTACGTTCCGTCGGCCGGGCCGCCCGGTTCGCGGTGCCGTTGGTCCCGGCCGCCCCGGCCGGTCACCAGCGACCGCAGTGGCTCGGGCAGATCGGCGCCGGAGGCGACCCCCGTCGGCGGTGCGTGGTCGGTGTCGTGGCCCGCGAAACGGGTGAGCGCGTCGCGCCAGGCCCGGTCGCGTACCTCGGGGGGAAGGTCCTGTTCGAGGAGGCGTACGCCGGGTGCGGCGACGGCCTCTGGGAGGGACTCCAGGTCGTGGAGGACGCGGAGGTACACGTCCGGTACCGACAGCACGTCCACCAGGACTGCCAGCGCGTCCGGGTCGTCGGGCGCGGGGTGTTCGACCGCCGTGCGTGCGGCGCGCAGATCACCGGCCCACAGGAGGGCGGTGCCGGAGGTGCGCAGTACCGAGGGGCGCAGCAGCCGCCGGTCGGGCCGGAACGCCTCGTCCTGGTCGGCGTACGAGCCGGGCGCGCTGCCCACCAGCAGGACCAGGATCCGCACCTCGCCCACGGCCCGGTAGCCGGAGAGGAGTTCGTACTGCCGCTGGTGGTCGGTGAGGCCGGCCGGGGTGTCGGTCACCAGGAACAGCGGGTCGTCGGGCTCCGGCTGCCCGGCCCGGGCGAGCAGCCGGGCGACGCGGGCCCGGAGCGCCTGGGCGGTGTCGAGTTCCGCCGCCCCGGAGCGCAGGTCGAGCTGGATGACGGCGGGGCCGGAGCCCATGGTGGGCAGGCTCACTGGGCGTCTCCGTCCCAGGGCGAGCTGTCGCCGTCCCGGTCGTACCGGCGGTCGGTGTCCGTGTTGGTGTCGGTGTCGGTGTCGTCGGGCTGGTCCCAGGGGGCGGAGAAGCGCTCGGTGTTGCGCGGGGAGCCGTTGACACGGCCGTCCGCACGGCCGCCCAGGTGGCCACCGGCGGCGCCGTCACGGGTGGAGAAGCGTGAACTGCCGCCGTACGCCCCGTCGTTGTCGCGCCTGGCGTTGTCGTCGTGGCTGTCGGCGGACGGCTTGGTGTAGTCGTCCGCGGCGAAGTCGTCGTCGTAGCGGGCGGACGTACGAGGGGATGTGCGAGGAGTTTCTCGCGGGGCCGGATCGTCGTCGCGGCGGCCGTTGCGCTCGTCGTCGTCGTCGCGGCGGCCGGCCCGCTCGTCGTAGTCGTCGGCCGACGTGCGGCGCGTATCCGGCTCCGGGATCCGGGGCGCCGTACCCCAGTCGTCCTCGTCGTCGATCAGGCGGCGGGGGGTCTCCGGTTCCGGGCGTCGGCGCGGGGCGGGGGTGCCGCCTCGGACGTGTTCGAGGAGGGTGCGGAGGGTCGGCTGGACCGCGCGCTGGTCGCCGAACTCGGTGTCCAGGGCGGCCGGGAGGGTCTCCGCCCAGAACTCCCAGAGGGGGCGTACCCAGCCCTCGACGCGTTCGCCGTCCCGTTCGCGGCGCTCCGTGAGCAGGGCCAGCTGGCGCGGGGCGATCTCCTCGACGAGTTCGACGAACAGGGGGTGCGGGTCCGTGCCGCTTCTGGTGAGGCCCAGGGGCTGGGCGCCCATCAGTTCGCGGCAGTAGTCCTCGACCGTGCGCTCGTCGTCGAGGACGGTCCAGCGTTCGTACGAGCGGAGCAGTTCCGCCCAGCTGGAGACGCCGCCCGGGAAGTCGCCCAACCTGAGCCGTACGCCCGGTACTTGGGGGCCCTTCTCCGGGTGCAGGCGCAGCCGGACGCGGTCCGGGGACGCCGACTCGCCGTCCACGACATCGACCTGGCCGTTCCACATGCCGCACAGCAGGCGGTGCAGGATGACGCGGCGGTCCTCCTCGCCGCTGACCATCCAGCTGTCCCGGTAGCCGAGGCGCTGGCGCCAGCGCAGGACGTCCTGGGCCTGTTCGTTGTCCTTGGCCCTGGCCCACTGGCGCAGCACCTTGCGGGCCTCGGGGACCTGGGTGAGGCTCATCTCGCTGCGGAAGAGGACGACCGTCACCGAGTCGCTCTCAACTCCCCTGTACTCGACGGAGTTTCGGGCGTCCGAGGGGAGGCGGAGCGCCTTGCCGAGGTACTGCTCGACCTCGTCCACCGCCTCCACGCGCGGGTAGGTGACCAGGACCCGCAACGGTCCTGTGCCCTCCGGGGTGAAGCCGACCGGCAGGAGTCCGGTCAGCTTGCGGCCGAACAGGTCGAGGGCCTCCTTGCTGACCTGGTCGGTGGCGTCCGAGTCGCCCGCGGCGGCGGCCAGTAGCGTGCTCATGGACGGCAACAGGGGGCGTTCTTCGAGGCGTTCGCCGCCCTCCGCGAACAACCGGGTGATCCTGCCCTCCAGTTGGGCCTTCACGACCGACACCGCGTCGTCGGGGCTGCGCCTGCTGCGGGCGTGGACGTCCCGCCAGGTGTCCCCGTCGACCAGCTTGAGCAGCAGCGAGGCCGCGTCCTCCGTCTCGCGCAGTCCCTCGCGGCGGATCAGCCTTGTCACCACGTCCTCGTAGAAGTGGTTGAGGGTGCGCTGCGGCGGCAGCAGATACGAGATGCCCGTGCGGTCCTCGTACAGTTCCATGCCCTTCTGCGCGGAGACCTTGCGCTCCTGGTCGCTGTGCGCGCGGAAGGCGTTGACCAGCCGGGCGATGTCCGCGCCCGCCGTGTCGGCCTGGGCCCGCCAGTGCTGCTGCTGTTCGCGCCAGGCCTCGTGCCAGATGGTCCGGCAGCGCCACTGGTACCAGGCGTCCTGCTCCTGGAGCGCGGCCTGGACGTCGTCGTCGCCCCAGCGCGCCGGTGACATCCCGGCCAACCGGCCCTTGATCCGGGGGATCTTCGGCGGCTGTTCCGTCATACCCGGCGGGCGCTGCGGGGCGCGGGAGCGGTTGTCCAGCATGCCGAGGAAGCCGAGCCGGGCGATCGCGTCGTCGCTCTCCGGGACGCCCCGGACGACGCGGTCGGCGTGGAAGGGGTCCACGTTCTGGAGGAGCTTGTCGATCGCGGGGCGCGGCGAGAAACGGTCGGCCATGGTGGCGGCGGAGCGTTCGGCGACGGCCCGCAGGTCGGCCAGGAGCCGCTGCATGTCCGAGACGCGTTCGCCCAGCGCCTGTTCTATGGCCTTGCCGCCGCGCGGCAGCGGTTCGGGGTCCAGGACGGGCAACTGCCTGCGTTCCCACAGCTCTTCGAGGTGGGAGTCGGCGAACAGCTGCCGGATCATCGGCACCGTCGCCTCGCGCAGCGCGGCCCGGGGCCGGTCCACGAGATCGGTGACCGCCTCCCGCAGCATCCGCCCGGCAACGAGGTCGGCGAGCTGGTCCATGGGGACGGTCATCGACGCGACGAGGCTGGTGGAGACGCCTTGGCGGCCGATCCCGGTGGGGGAGAGGGCACTTCGGTGCACGCCCCGGTTGATGAAGCTCGCGGCGAAGGTCTGGAAGTCGTCGTCGCTGACCGTCGTACGGCCCCGGGTGCGGGTGTCGCCCAGCTCGGTGCCGATCAACGACATCACCAGGGACACGATGGAGCGGCGCAGATCGTCCGGGCGGATACCGGCAGTTGGGCTGAACAGGAACGACGTCGGCAGGATGCCGGTGCGCAGCCGGATCGGCTGGCTGCCCGGGTAGCGGACGCCGAGCCCGGCGGGCTGGTCGAGGTCGCCGATCTCGGCGCCCTCGGTCGGCGCGTTCTGCCCGTCGACCAGCCGGAACAGGTCCACCAGGGCGCGGGCCGCGTTGAGTTCGGCCTCGCGCCCGCCGCCGGTCGCCGAGGAGAACGACGACGGCATGACGACCAGCGGGTAGATCTTCACGCCGTTGAACCGGCGCAGCTGGAAGGCGTGGTTGATGAGGTGGAGGTAGTCCAGGAAGATCCCGGCTCCTGTGCCTCCGGCCACCGAGAACGCCACGAACACATCGCAGCCGGTGACCTTTCCGCCGCCCAGCTCGGCGAGTTCGCCGCCGGCCCTGGCCATCGCGTCGATCGCCTGGAGCAGCGGGGTGAGAACGGGCGCGAGGCCGTGCCGGAGGGTGGCGAACAGGGCGGCGCGGCCGATGGTGGGCAGCTGTCCGGCGCCGTTGTGGAGCGGGGTGACGCGCGGCTCGTCGGTGCGCGGCGGCAGCCAGTCGGCGACCTCGCCGCGCAGACTCGCCCGGAGCATCTTGGTGACCTCGGGCGAACTGTCGAAGTTCGGCAGCAGGTCGTGGGTGGCCCGTGAGGTACGGGAGTAGGCGGCCCGCAGCGACGGGTCGACGTTGAACTGCGGCAGCCGCATCAGGTCCGACTCGCTGTAGTCCGCGTACACGAACTGGAGGCAGTCGGGCAGCTGGTAGGGGGCGTGGCCGCTGAGGCGGCTCAGGGCCGAGCCGTCCGGGCCGCACAGTTCGGCGCGCAGCCTGCGTTCCAGCTCGGCGCCGACCAGGCCGCCGGTGCCGCCCAGGCCGACGAAGAGCATCGGCTGGAAGATCTTCATGGGTTTCCTCCTGGCGTGCGGCTGCTGGGCCGCGTGTTGGTGCACGGTGCGTCTGTGGGTGGTTCTGGTGCGGCGCCGTGGGGGCTGGTCGCGCAGTTCCCCGCGCCCCTTTCGGGGTGCTGCGTGCCTTCGAGTTCGTCGCGCCCGTGCGGCGGGGCCGCGGATTGATGCAGTCCCGCGCCTCTTTCGGGGTGCTGCGTGCCTTCGAGTTCGTCGCGCCCGTGCGGCGGGGCCGCAGGTCGATGCAGTCCCGCGCCTCTTTCGGGGTGCTGCGCGCCTTCGAGTTCGTCGCGCCCGTGCGGCGGGGCCGCGGATCGATGCAGCCCCGCGCCCCTGAAGGGGGCCTTCGGCCCCTTCACAGGTAGGTCTGGTCGTAGGCGTTCGTGCTGTCCTGGCCGCCGGGGTCGGTGCCGGGCGTGGGACCGGTGGAGGTGGGCGAACTCGCCTTTCGCTTGCGGGTGTTGCGGGTCTCCTCGCCCAGTGCCAGGCTCAGGCCGTCGGTCAGCTGGACCGGGATGGCCGCAGACAGTGGGATTCGGCCGCCGTCGCGGCGGCGCAGCACCGCGCCGCCGTTGGGGTTGCGTCGGACGGCGTACGGGCCGTGTGCGCGGCGCTCGATACGGGGGCTGATGTGGGCCTCGGCGACGCCGAACTCGTACCACTGCTTGTGTCCGTGTCCGGCGACGTGCTCGCCCGGCAGCGGCTCGCCGTGCTCGTCGAGGAGCCGCAGCACCAGGCCGTGCGGGTCCCGGCGGGCCTGGCGCAGCCGGATCAGGGCGAGGACGGCCGCGACGGCCAGGGCGATCAGGACGGCGGCGGCGAGGAACGCCCACCAGAACCGGTCCCAGATCCCGGGTTCCGGCGTCACGTCCACCGACAGCGGGGACTGTACGAGGGTGAGGTTGCCGTCGGTGGTGTCGACGACGGTGACGTTGCCCGCGAGGGACAGGCCGTCGTCGGTGAGCCGGTCGCCGAAGACCGCGGCCGGGGCGACCTCGACGGTCACCTTGCGGGTCGCGGACTCGCCTGCCTTGAGGGTGAGTTGGGCCGGGGTGACGCTGAGCAGGCCCGCCTTCACGTCGGTGACCGACAGCTTGAGGGTGCGCGGGGTGTCGCTCGTGTTGTGGACGGCCAGCGTGCCCGTGACCTTGCCGCCGGGATGCGTGTCCCCGGCCGGGATGTCGAGCGCGGTGGTGACGGGCAGTTCACCGGGGGCGACCTTGCCGTCCTCGCTGCGGGTGTCGGCGCTCAGGCCGGCGGCGGTCAGTGTGGCGCTCACCTTCAGTGCGCCGGAGGCGTCCGCCGGGATCTCGGCGGTGCCGGTGAACGAGCCGTCGCTCGCCTTCGCGTCCTTGCCCTTGCCGTCGTCGGCGAGGGTGAGCGCGAGCGGGGTGAAGCCGTCGCCGGTCAGCTCGCTCGTGACGCGCAGCCCCTCGTAGTCGCTCGGGTCCTTGATCTGGTAGCCCTCGCGGGTCTGGACCCGCATCGTCACCGTGACCTCGTCCCCGGCGCGCGGGGAGGGCGGGTCCATGCTGATGGCGCCGCCCAGTTCGCCCTGCCACAGCACGCTCACGGCGACCGGCAGTGAGCGGTGCCCCTCCGGGGCCTCGGCCCTCACCCTCCACACGCCGGGCAGCGGGTCGGTGATCTTCAGCGCCTCCACGGTGCCGGTGCCGCCCGCGAGTTCAAAGCGGGAGTTCTTGTGCGTCCCGGACGTCGGGACCTTGTCGCCGGCCGGGTCGGTGTAGGTGATCCGCACCTCGGGGTCGCCCTTGTCGACGACGATGCTGCCCACGGTCGCCAGCGGGGAGATGCCGATCTCGAAGGTCGTGGGCGGGCGCTTGGGGGCGGGGCCCTCCTCGTGCCGCATGCAGTGGGCGGCGGCGAAGATCCGTTCCAGGGTCGTGCCGACCTTCTCGGACCCGCCGACCAGCTCTGCCTTCGGCTTCGCGGAGGGCAGTTCGACGCAGCCCTTCTGGTAGCCGCCCGCGGCGATCCGGGCGAGCTGCTTCTCGTCCGGCTTCGGCCCGAAACCCAACGGCCAGATCTGCACGCCCTGTTCGGCCGCGTCCTTCAGCGCCAGCGTCAACTGCCGTTCGCCCTCGGCCTTCCGGTGGGCCGGGTCGCCGTACTTGGGGCTGTCTTCGACCTCCATGATCCCGTCGGTCAGCAGGAACAGCACCCGGGGCTCCGACGGGTCGGTGCCGTTGGTCAGTTCGTGCACGCCCTGCCGGATCGCGCTCGGGAAGTCGGTGCCCGTGCCCTCGCCGGCCTCGCGCTTGCGGAGCTTGCCGACACAGGCGCCGATCGTCTCCCGGCCCGCCGCGTCGAGCGTCGTACGCGGGCACACCGGGTCCACGGCGCTCTGGCCCCCGCCCTCGGCCGCGGCGAAACCGAACACCGTGACGTGGGAGGACGAGGACACGTCACCCAGCGCGATCCGCGCGGCGGCGGCCTTCTCGGCGGCCATGTCCGCGTCGGCGAGGCTGGCCGACTCGTCCACGGCGACCGCGTAGTTGACCGCCGGGAAGGCCGGTTCGGTCTCCGCCACCGGTACGGCGTCCCCGCCGGAGGGCCGACCGGTGGGCGCCGACAGGGACATGAGCACCGCGGCGGCGCCCAGCACGGCGAGCGCGGCACGGCGCGCCCCGCCCTTTCTTGTCTCGCGTACTCCGTTGACTCGTCCCACGGCCGTCCCCTGTTTCCCGTTTTCCCGTTTCCGGTGTTCCTGGATCGTCGCTACTGGGCGCGCACGGGTTCCGTCGTGCGCGCGGATACGTCCTTATGGGTGAACTTCCTGACTTCGGCGCCCCTCGCCGACGCCGCAGCGCTCCCGCCGCTGCCTCAGCGCGCCGTCATGCTCCACGCCAGGGCCAGCACCGCCGAGGGCGCGAGCGAACCCACCCCCCAGCGGATCGCCCGGTACTTGGCGGAGAGGATCGCGCTGACGTCGACGGCCTGGACGAGCAGCCAGCCCGCCGGATCGCGCCCCGCCTCGGCGACCCGGGCGGTGAGCCCCGCGAGGTCGCGGCGGGCGCCCACCAGATCGCCGAAGTACGTCACCCGGGCCTGTCCCTGCCGGTCTTCCCGGACCGTGCCGGTGCGCGGCATGAGCGCTCCGACCAGCGCGGTCACCGAGACCGTCCAGAGCAGTCCGGCCAGGACCAGCGTCACGTCGGCGGGCCCCTGCCAGCCGGGGGCGCCCTGCCAGCCGATGAGGAACGCGGGCAGTGCGAGCGTCCCCGACAGCAGCACCGCCGCCTTCGAGTCCGCCCTCCCGAGGTCCTCCCTGATGGTGCCGAGCAACCGCTCCGCGACGCGCTCGCTCACGCGTTCCCCGGAGCGGTCGGGCCCGTGCCGACCCCCGTACGGCTCGGGCCCGACCTGCCCCCCGGTCCCCCCGCTCCCCCCGTCACCGGTCATCGGGTGTCCCTGGCTCCGGACCCGTCGTCGTTGCCGTCGCCGTCCGCCCAGTCCCAGCCGTCGTCCCGGGGGCGCTTGCGGCGCGGCGGCTCCGGGACGGAGTCGTCCACGGAGTCGTCATCGGCGTACGGATCCGCCTGGTACGGATCGTGGGCGTCGGCGGGCCGGCGGCGGGCGCGGGCGGGCGGGTCGTCGGACACCCAGTCCGGAGTGAACGGTTCGGCGGAGGACCGCTCCAGTTCGGGAGTGGGCCTGCCGTTCCGGCCGTTCCTGCGGGCGGGCAGCGAGCCGATGGGCCCCTGGACCCCGCCCATCCGCCCCCGGTTGAGCAGACTGAGCGCCTGTGCCTCGACGTCGTTGGACTGGATCTGACCGCTCTCGACCATGTCGAACAGCCGGTCGACGCGCTCCCGTTCGTCCTGCCGGCCCTCCTGGCGGATCTTCTCCAGGAAGTCCTTGGCCTCGGTCGGCTCGGCCGCCAGCATGTACGTCAGCTGCTCCAGCTCCCCGCCCTGCAGCATGGCCCGGAACCGCTCCTGGTGCACCTTCGTCACCTCGGCGGAGGCGTGCGCGTCCCGGATGCCGTTCATGTGCTCGATGGCCCGGTCGTCGACGCGCAGCCGGACGTACAGCCGTACCTTCAGGCCGAGTTCGGTGCCCAGTTCGCCCCAGCGGCCGCCCGTGCACTCGCGGGTGATGGCCCGGTTGGCCTGCTCGGCCTCGTGCACGCGGTAGGTCGAGGTGACCTCGTGCAGCCGCTCCAGGATGGGGGCGGTGAGCCGCTTGGCGATGTCCGTCACGACCTGGACGGCGGCCAGATGCGGGTCGTCGACCGTCCAGTGGATGTCCACCTCGGCCTTGAAGAAGCTGGTGCCGCCGGCCGCGGGCAACTCCATCTCCAGCGGCGTCTGGTAGGTGCCGAGCGCGATCTCGCAGACGGTGTGCGGCCGGGCCAGCACCGGCTTGTCCACGTGCCGGGTGCCGGTCACGGTGATCACGCTGTAGCCGCCGTTGCGGTAGAAGCGCACCAGCGCCGTCTGCGCGCTGATCGGCGGCTGGGCGGCGGTCGGCGGGTACTCCTTCAGGAACGGACCCGCGGGACCGGCGGCGGCTCTGCGCGCCCGCAGCCGCTCCTGGGCCCGGGCCCGCGCCCGGGCCTCGTCGTTCTCAGCCATGGCTTCTCTCCTCCTGGCCGCTCCGGGTCCGCCGGCCTGTGGCGAGCCGCCACAGGGAGCGCGCCCGGGCGTCGGGCAGCGGATCGTCCGGATCGTTCATCATTCGGCGCAGCAGCCAGTCCAGCCGCCGCCGGTCGGGTTCCTCGGCGGCCAGCGCGGGCAGCAGCGCCGCCAGCCCCGGCCGGGTCCACTCGGCGCCCTTCTTGCGGACGGCGGTGCGCAGCATGCGCTCCAGCGCGTCCATGGCGACGTCCTTCGAGCGGGCCGTGTTGAGCGCGGTCCACAGCAGGTCCGCGACGGGCAGGGCGAGTTCGGGCCGGGCGGCGACCAGGGCGAGGGCCAGCGGCCAGTCGCCGCGTTCGCCGAGCGCGGGCTCCGGCTCGTCGATCAGCAGCTTGTCCACCCGGGTCTCGGCCAGCCAGATCGTGGCCGCGAGTCCGAGCGTCTGGTAGCCCTCGCGCTTGTGCTGGGTCCAGTCGGCCATCCGCCGCAGCACCTTCGCGGTCCGCTCGCTGTCCGGCAGCGCCAGCAGCCGTACGACGTTGAACGCGGCGGCGGCCCGCAGCGACTGCTCCGCGTCCTCGCGGATCCCGATCCGGGCGAGGGCGTCCAGGGCGTCGTCGGTGGTGTCCGCGCAGTTGCCGTAGCCCAGCGCCGCCGCCGCCGTCGAACGCTGGGTCCAGGTCGCCGACCTGCTCCAGTCCTCGACCAGTTTCCGTACGGCCTTGCGGTGCGAGGGGTGACCGGCCGCCTGGTCCAGCATCGTGGCCGCGAACAGCCTGCGGTGGGCGGTGCCCTCGGCGAGCGGCCGGACCAGTTCGGCGAACCCGTGGTCGAAGTCCCGTACGCACAGCTCCCCGGCGGCGACCGCCGCGCGCACCCACACCTGGGGCCGCTGGTCGTCGGCCAGCAGCCGCAGCCAGCGCACGACGGGCGCCCGTACCGGGAAGTGCCGGTCCCACAGCTCGGCCAGCACCGCCGACGGCAGGGCGCCGCCCCGGTACCAGATCAGCCGCGCCGCGACCTCCGCGCCGGCCACCTCGACCTGGCCGTCGGTGAGTTCGGCGCGCGAGAGGGCCAGGTCGGCGACCGGGTCGTCGCAGAACAGGGGGCGGGCGGGGGTGTGGTCGGGGTCGCACTGGACGGACAGTTCCCAGGTCAGCAGATGGGCGGCGGAGGCCACCGCGCTGTGCGAGGCCCCGCCGAGCACGGCGAGCGCGATCCGGAACGCCACGGGGTGGAACAGGGCGGCGGTGCCCGGCCGTTGGTCGCTCCCCGCGCCCTCCTTCTTGCCGTCGGCCGGTGCGGTGAGCGCCCGGTCGACCCCGGTGAACCACTCCTGGGCCTGCTCGGCGGCGAGGCTGCGACAGCCGGCCAGCAACTCCTCGTACGACAGATCGCCCAGCAGCCGGCCGGCCAGCAGGGAGGCAAGGAGTTCGGCCTCGGCGGGGCGCAGGTCCTTCAGCCCGACCGCGTCCACGACCTCTGCCCGCTCGGCCAACTCCTGGGCGCGGGCGAGGAGTTGCTCCATGCTGAGGGCGCTTTCGGGGGCGGCGGCGACATGGTCCTTTATCCGTTGCCCCAGTCGTTCCTCCAGCCGTTCCCGCAGCCGGGTGGTGAGCAGTTCCTGGGTGGGCGCGGGCGGGCAGAGCATGCCGTAGCGGCCGGCGAGCAGCGGGCCCGCCGTCGAGCCGACGGTGACGACGAGCACCGCGAAGGAGTCGAACCGGGCCAGGGCGGTGGCCAGTTCGTCCAGGTCCATCTCGTCCGGGGGCAGTACGCCGGGCCGGGTGAGCGACAGTTCCAGCAGATAGCCGGTGCCGGGCGGGAACTCGTCGCCGCTGCCCAACTGGGCGGCCAGCCGGCGGATCCCGCCGTCCGGGTCGACGCGGCGCACGCCCGATCCGGCGGTGACCTCGGCGAGCAGGGAGAGCGCCGTGCTCGTACGGCCGGTGCCCGGGGCGGCGCCGAGCACCAGCAGACTGCGGGCGTTCAGCGCGTTGCGCAGCCGTACGTAGCCGTCGGGGACCACGTGCGCGCGGCGGAGCCTGCGCAGCTCGTCCTCGGGCACGGGACCGCTGCGCAGGGCGCCGCGCAGGCGGGTGTCGGTGCCGAGGAAGATGTCGCCGAAGTGGGCGCTGCTGATGAAGGAGCGGTCGACGCTGGTGAGGTCGCGGCCGGCCTCGAACAGGGTCCGGGTGGCGCGGCGCGTACGGGAGGCGGCGGCGAGGTCGGTGGGGGCGTCCTCGCCCTGTTCCTCGGCGAAGGGGGCGCGGGTGTACTCCTTGAACCGCTCGGCGGCGAGTTCCCGTTCCCTCTCTTTTTCCTTCTCCTTCTCGTCCCGGTCGCTGTCCTCTTTGTTTTCTTTGCTTTCCTTGTTCTCTTTTTCTTTTTTATCTTCTTTGTCTTCGGTGTCCTTGCTCTCGGGAGGCTCGGGGGTGTCGTCCGACTGCTGGTCGTCGTCGCTCACTTCTCGTCACCGCCGATGCGGACGTCCCGGTGGAAGGTGCTGCCCTGGATCACGGAGATGTCGCGCCCGGCGGAGTAGGTCCTGCCGGAGTCCACGACCGGGGCGGGCGTACGGGGGGAGCCGGCCGCCGCTCTGCCCGGCAGGTGGAACCAGGCCGTCGTCTCGCCCTCCTTGAGGGTGAGCCGGGCCGAGGTGTAGCGCTCCGGCTCGATGAACTTGCCGCCGCCGCGCACCACGTCCTCGTACAGGGAGTTCGAGGTCACCAGGACGAGGTCGGCGCCCTCGGCGTCGAGGAGTTCGCGGGCGGCGGCGGAGTCGGCGAGGCGGCAGGCCAGGTCGACGGCGCGTCCGCTGATCCCGTGCTCGTCGTGCCGTACGGGACCGACGTGCATGCCGATCCGCAGCCCCAGCGGCACCTTCAGGGCGCGGTTCTCGTCACGCAGGTTCTCGTGCAGCTCGACCGTCCACAGCCCGAGCAGCCGGGTCACCGGGATCCGCGCGGACACCGAGAGCAGGACGCCGTCGCCGCGGTCCTCCATGTGTACGGCGTCCCGGGCCACCTTGGCGTGGGTGAACGCCGTCTCCACGACCCGGTATATCCGGGCGCGCATCCGCGGCCTGTCGATGTCGTCGTACTGCCCGGAACGCCGGGCGTCGACGCTGATCACCAACTCGTAGCGCGCTTCGGAGAGATCCATGGCGTCGCGGTCGTCCACCCCGTGCCCCCTTTGGTGCTGTTCGATCGTCGTTCGGTCGCCCCTTCAGATTCGGGCCCGGGACGAGGGCCGTCTGTAGCCGTTTACACACGGCGGGCCGGAGATTTACGCGCTCTCCGCGTGCCCGTCGGCGAGGAGGGCGAGCAACTCGGGGTCGAGGATTTCCACGACACGGTTGCCGGTCCGCACTATCTGCTGGGTGCGCAGCAGCCGCAGGCTCTTGGCGACGGCTTCCCGGGTGGCCCCTATGCTCGCGGCCAGCTCGTCCTGGGCGAGCTGCACGACCGAGGATCCGGCTGGGACATACGGGGAGCGGGGCGCGCCGCCCGACCCCGACAGTTCGGTGAGCCGGCCGGCCAGGCGCTGGAGCACGGTGAGGGAGGCGAGCGCGGACCGTTCCTGGTCGGCGCTGCGGAGCCGGAAGGTGAGCTGGCGTATCACCAGCCCGCTCACCCGGGGATGCTCGGCGAGGAACCTGCGGAAGGCGTCCCCCGAGATGACCTGGGCCTCGGTCGGCCCGAGCGCGCGCACGGTCGCGCTGCGCGGATGCGGGTCCAACGCGGCCATCTCGCCGAGGAGTTCACCGGGGCCGCGGAGTCCGAGTATCAGCCGGGTGGCGCCCCGGTCCGTCGCGACGGAGACGGTCACCCAGCCCTTGACGAGTATCAGGACGTGGCTGGATCGGTCGCCCTCGGTGAGGAGATGGGCGTCGGCCGCGAAGTGCTTCGGGTTGCCGAGGGCCATGACGCCCTCGCGCTCCTGGGCGGTCAGCGACTGCGCGAACGCCAGCTCATTGCCTAGCAGTCCCATGGCACGCCCCCCGCCGCGTTCCGGACCCCTGGTTTTGCGATGGCGTTGATGGTGACAGAGCGAAGTTCTGGCCTGAGCGGATCACGCCATATCGGGTGTACCGACCGGTAATTCATGTATGGGCACGTAAACCGCCCGGGGACCCGGAATCCCTGCCCATACGGCCCCTGCGGGCAAACCCCGCCCCGACCACTCGGACGGGGAGTTCCCCGGAGGACCCTCAGGTCAGCCCCACCACTCGAACGACCGTCCACCACAACGCAAGGAACCGGCCGGATGCGTCGTACTTGGCGAAAAATCAGGTTTCCGGTGCGGAAGTGGTGATGGGGGTGTGGTGGTGAGGGGTGGCCGCGGGGGCGGGACGGTGAGGAGACGGGAGCGGCCCGGCAGCCCCTAGTGGGGGACTGCCGGGCCGCGTGGGCGTAGGTCAACTGGCCTTACATGACGGCCTTGTAGCCCTGCCAGCCCGTGGCGATCCGGGTACGCGGGCCGAACGTGCCCTTCCCGGTGCCGTTGTTGCGCCACACGTTCCCGGCGGTGTCCCGGGACACGAGGTCCGCGCGGCCGTCGCCGGTGAAGTCTCCGACGCCGACGACCACGTTGTAGGGGGTGCCCCAGTCGTTGGCGATCTTCACCCGCGCCTTGAAGGCACCGGTGCCGGTCCCGTCGAACCGCCACAGCTCGTTCGACTTGTCCTGCGCGACGAGGTCGCCGCGGCCGTCGCCGTTCAGGTCTCCGACGCCGACGATCTTCTTGTAGCCGGTCCAGCGGGCGCCGACCTTCACACGGGCGGACAGCTTGCCGGTGGCGGTCCCCTTGAAGAGGAAGACGTCCCCGGTCGAGGCCTGCCGGGCGACCAGATCGGGCCGCCGGTCGCCGTCGACGTCACCGGGCGAGGTCAGCACGTCGTACTGGTTCCAGCCGGTGCCGAGCGCGGTGTACGCCGTCGCAGGCGTCGCCGCCTTGCCGCAGGCCGGGCGGTACGCGCGCAGGGCGCCGCTGCTCAGCCGGACCAGGACGTCGTTGCAGCGGTCGCCGCTCAGATCGCCGTACGGCACGAACTTGGCGCTGGTCGGCCAGCCGGTGCCGGTGACCTTGGCGCCCAGGGTGCCCGTGCCGGTGCCGCGCTGGACGGTGAGCGTGCCGTTGGCGGAGAGGGTGAGGAGGTCGCCGACGCCGTCGCCGCCCGCGTAGTCGCGCGGGGCCGCCGAGCCCGCCGTCACCTTGGTGGTGCCGGAGAGGGTGAGGGAGGCGCCCTGACCGTCGGCGGGCTTCGCGGTGAGCGTCCAGGTGTACGTGCCGTTGGCGACGAGCCGTCCCGCGGTGTCCTTGCCGTCCCAGGCGGCCGTCAGCAGACCGCGCGCGGCGGAGCCGGTCAGGGTGCGGACGGTGGCGCCGGACGCCTTGTCCCGGACGGTGACCTGCCAGCCGGCGGCGGGCTTGGACAGCCACCAACTGCCGGACCAGCCGGTGGAGTTGGCGGTGAGGGTGGAGTCGATCGCGGTGAGCGCGGAGGCGGGTACGCCGGTCGGCACGATGTGGACGCGCTGCTCGTCGTCGGCGTAGGCGACGGGGCCGCCGAAGCGGTCGACGGTCCAGCTGGTGCGCGCCCCGGTGTTGTCCCGGCCGAGGTCGGTCCAGTCGGCGAGCTTGCGGCTGGGCAGGTCGGTGTAACTCCCGCTGGACGGCAGGCCGTTGTGCAGGTCGAAGAGGGTGAGGCCGCTGTTCGACTGGGTGCCGGTGACGCGCTGGACGAGGTAGCCGTCGCCCAGGAGGACACCGCTCGCCGGGGCGGTGACGGTGCGCTTGGCCGTACGGTCGTAGACCCCCGAGCCCTGGACGTAGCCCCAGTAGTCCACACACGTCCAGTAGACCCAGCGGCCCACGGCCTGGAGGTCGGACGGGGTGCAGCCGTTGGTCGTGGTGAAGGACTCCACGGCGGTGCCGGCGGGCAGCCGGGTCGCGGTGACCTTGCCTCCGGTGGCGGCGCCGCTCCACAGGGTGTTGCCCCAGACGGCGGCGGCGACCCGGTCGCGCTTCTGGAGCACCTTCCCGGCTGCACCGGCGGGGAACTCGCCGACGTACTGCCGGCCCGAGGAGGCGCCGTCGACGACCGCGTACCGCCCGGAGAGGTCTGTCAGCTCGGGATTGTTGTCGCCGGTGTCGAGGGTCGGGCCCCAGTTGGTGGCGCCGTTGGCGTACAGCATGGTCAGGCCGGACTCGGTGCTGTCCTCGCGGCCGTGCAGACCGGTGCCGTCGGCGAACATCGGGATGCAGCGGGGCGTGGTTTCGTCGCAGTCGCCGTCCCGTCCGCTGACCAGCCCGTCCACGGTCGACCTGGCCACACCGGGAGTGGCCCCGGTGGTGAGCCAGGTGCTGCGGTAGGCGCCGATGATCGTGCCCGGCTCGTACAGGGTGCTGTTGTCGGCCCTGCTCAGGATGCCGCTGCCGAGGGAGAGACCGTGGATCTGCGCGGGGAACGGCTCGACGGCGGTCAGCCGGGTGCGGGTGACGGAGCCGTCGGCGCCCGGGGAGATCCGGTACACACCCCAGTCGAGGTCACCCTGCCCGACGTACGACTCGGCGCCCGCCACCAGCACGGAGCCGTCCGGTGCGTGGACGAGCTGGTTGGCGGCCGGGTCCATGACCTTGGTGGTGTCCGCGTCGTCGGACGTCATGGCCCAGAGCGGCTGGCCCCGGTACAGGTTGTCGCCCGGCGCCACGCGCTGGACGGCGAGCACCGTGTCGCCGACGACGCCGTAGGTGGCGTCGTAGCTGAGGAAGCCCGTGTCGAGGGTGCGGGTCGGCGCGGAGAGATCGTCGCGGTCGTACACGTCCGCCTTCGAGCGTCCGGAGCGCAGCCGCACCACCGAGTCGGTGCCCAGCCGGAAGCCGGTCACCTCCCAGCCCTCGTCGGAGGAGTCCACCCGGTCGGGCAGTGCGCCGAGTTCGCCGGTGGCGAGGTCGACGATGCCCCAGTGGCCCCAGTTCTCCGAGCTGTCGCCCGTGCGGTAGTGCAGGACGACGGACCGCGCGTCACCGTCCTCGACCTCGATGTCGTACGCGCCGTCCGGAAGCCCGGTGACCAGCGTTTCGGTGACCCCGCCCCCGTCCTGGACGCGCCACAACTGGTAGGCGTTCGGGTTCCCGTTGACGCCGCTGGTGCTGGTCAGGACGGTGGAGCCGAAGGTGCCCTCGTACGCGTGGCCCTCGGGCACCGGCACCACGGCACGGCCCCCCGAAGTGCCGTCGCCCTGGAGGAGGGTGACCTGACCGTCCTCCTCCGAGTACAGGGCGACGGTGTCCGAACCGTCGCCGTACCAGCCCGGGTGGAACGAGGCGTACTCCTGGAAGAAGCCGGTGTCGATGTCGTACGCGATCGGCGCGGGCAGCCGCTGCTCCAACGCGGTGGTCGCACCGGTGGCGTACGACGTCCACAGCAGCCGGTCGTCGCCCTCCTGCGCCCAAAGGAAGCCGCTGGCCCCGGCGTTGAGGATCTGCGTTGCCCGGGGAACGGCACGCGGCGCGGCCGGCAGTACGAGTTCTCCGGCCGCGGCGACGGCCGACGGCGCCGCCGACGCCGGCAGGGCGCTCAGCGGAAGGCCGAGGCTCAGTGCCACCGCCACGACAGCGGTGGCGGTACGTGCAGGTCTGTGTCGGCGTCGGCCGGGTCGGGCCACCGTTCCTCCAGGGAAGGCAAGAAGAAGGCGTGGCGGGAACGTACGTAACGACAGCGCCCTGACTTCTCGCTCGGCCCCCCGGCCGTCCCCCCACGCGCGCGTGTGACCGAGCGTAACAGCATGCCCATGACCAACAGCGAACCCTTTTCTCTCCCCGAGCCCCGTTGACAAGCGCCCGTCAACCCCTCCATCATCATTCCACTAATCAAGTAGTGGAATGGTGGTGGTGATCGTGGAGTACCGCATCGACAGGCGGAGCGGGGTCCCCGCCTTCCAGCAGATCGTGCAGCAGACCAAGCAGGCCATGCGGCTGGGCGTTCTGGTGCCGGGGGACCGGCTGCCGACCGCCAAGGAAGTCGCCGAGGTCAGCGCGGTCAACCCGAACACCACCCTCAAGGCGTACCGCGAGCTGGAGCGCGAGGGCCTGGTCGAACCGCGACCCGGCCAGGGCACCTTCGTACGCCGCACGCTGGCCCGCCCCTCGGCGGGCACCGACTCCCCGCTGTACGGGGAGCTGGTGGCCTGGATGTCGAAGGCGGCCGGGGCCGGTCTGGAGCAGGAGGACGTGGCCGCACTGGTCACGTCGGCGATGGAGAAGCAGTACGCCGCCGGGAACACGCAGGCGGCGGGGGCCCCGACACCGGGGTCCACCACAACGGGGTCCATGACGACGGGGTCCACGGGGGCCACGACAACTAGGAGCACAGGTGAGTGACGGTATGTACGCGGGGGAGCCGGCGCTTGAGGCGTACGGACTGGGGATGCGCTACCGGCGGGGCTGGGCGCTGCGGGACTGTTCCTTCCGGCTCCCGGCGGGGCGGATCTGCGGGCTGGTCGGACCCAACGGGGCCGGCAAGACCACGCTGCTGAGCATCGCGGCCCATGTCCTGCAGCCGACGAACGGCTCGATCAGCCTGTTCGGCGAGGCACCTGGCTCGGTGGAGTCCGGCCGGCGCACCGCCTTCCTCGCTCAGGAGAAGCCCCTGTTCCGCCGCTTCACCGTGGCGGAGACCCTGCGCCTCGGGCGGGAGCTGAACCCGGGCTGGGACCAGCGCGCCGCCGAGGACATCGTCCGTGCGGGCAACGTCCCCTTCGAGGCGAGGATCAACACCCTCTCCGGCGGCCAGCGCACCCGCGTCGCCATCGCCCTCGCCTTCGGCAAGCGCCCCGACCTGCTGCTCCTCGACGAGCCGATGTCGGACCTCGACCCGGTCGTGCGCCACGAACTCATGGGCACCCTCCTCGCCGAGGCCGCCGAGCGCGGCACCACCGTCCTGATGTCCACCCACGTCCTCGCCGAACTGGAGAACGTGTGCGACTACCTCGTCGTCGTCTCCGGCGGCGGAGTACGCCTCGCCGGTGACGTGGACGAGCTGATGTCCGTGCACACCCTGGTCACGGGCGCCAAGGAGGGCGACGGCGTGCCCGCCGGCCTCGCGCAGCACACCCTCGTCGAATCCCGGACCAGCGGACGGCAGTTCACCGCGCTCATCCGCCCCGAGGGCCCGGTCACCGGCCCCTGGGAGACGGACGCCCCGAACATGGAGGAACTCCTGCTCGCCTACCTCCGCTCACCCGAGGCACCACCCCTGATCACCCCGACCGCCCAGGTCCAGGGCCAGGCGTACGGCACCGGGGCGGTGGCGGCATGAGCATCTCCACCAGCAACTCGACCCCGAAGAACGCCTCTTCCGGCACCTCGACCGACAGCAAGAACGGGACCATGAGCGCGACCACCACCACGGAGGCCACCCGGCGCCCCCACCTCAGCGGAATGACCTGGCTGGTCTGGCGCCAGCACCGGGCCGCCTTCTGGACGATCATCGCCGCCACCGCGCTCTCCGTGGCCTGGATCGTCTACCAGCGCGGCCAGATGATGGACTTCCTCGACGGCTACGGCTATCCCACCAAGAGCCTCGACGAGGTGGGCAGCGAGTTCCAGCAGTACAACGACGCGTTCACCTCCGTCTCCACCGGTCTCATGGCGATACCCATCCTGCTCGGTGTCTTCCTCGGCGCCCCGCTTCTCTCGGGTGACCTGGAGAACGGCACGGCCAAGCTGGTCGCCGCCCAGTCCGCGAGCCGGACCCGCTGGCTGGCCACGAAGCTGGGGCTGACCACGCTGGTGGTCGTGGTGATCACGGTCGCGCTGTCGGCCGCGTTCGGCTGGTGGTGGAGCCCCGTCAAGTCCGAGGTCACGGTCATGGACTGGACCTCCAGCGAGGCGTTCAACACCACGGGCCCGGTGCCCGTCGCCCTCACCCTGCTCTCCGTCATCGGTGGCGTGGCGATCGGTGCGGTGCTGCGGCGCACGCTGATGGCGATGGTGGTGACCTTCGGGTTCACCGTCGTGCTCCAGCTCGTCTGGTCCCACTTCATCCTGTCGCTCGGCAACGTCATCACGGTCACGACGAACAAGGGCGTCATCGCCGAGAACTCGTTCCCGACGCTGCCCGACGGCGTGTACCAGATCGACGAGTCGTACCTCACCAGTAGTGGTGACCTGCTCGGCTGGAGCACGTGTTCGGGCGGGGACACGGATGCGGCGCGTGAGCTGTGCCTGAAGCAGGAGGGTGTTGTGGGCTGGTCGGTGGACTATCTGCCGATGTCGCAGATGAACGGTATGCAGTGGTTCGGGGCGTCGATTCTGTTCGCCTTGACTGCTGGGATCGCGGTGTTCCTTTTCTTCTGGGGTCGTAAGCGGCTCGTCTGAGGTAGTCGCTCTCCTGCGGGCCGGTGGGGGCTGGTCGCGCCCGCGCGGCGGTAGCCGCAAATCGATACAGCCCCGCGCCCCTAAAAGCAGGGGCGCCTCCCCCACTCCTTGTTTCTTTGTCCCGTCGGACGGGCTGCTTTGCCGTGCCCGGAAGTCCGGAGAGAAAGGTTTCCTTTGAACCACCGCAACAGACGTCGACGCGAGGCCACGGCTCTCGCCCTGCTCACCGCCGTCGCCCTTACCGGGACGCTGCTCGGGGCGCCGGGGTCGCAGGCCGCGCAGACCGGCAGTGTTACGGCCGGCCGCCTCGGCGAGGGGAAGACCGTCACCCTTGTCACGGGGGACCGGGTGACCCTGGACTCCGCCGGGCAGGTCACTGGTGTACGGCCCGCCAAGGGGCGGGAGGGGACCACCTTTCGAATAGCGCGGGACGCCGACCGGACCCTCGTCGTCCCGCGTGACGCCGAGCGGCTGCTCGCCAACGGCACCGCCGACCGGCGGCTGTTCGATGTGACGCAGCTGGTGAAGTGGGGGTACGACGATGCCACCCGCGCCGATCTGCCGCTGATCGTGACGTACGCCAAGGGCCGCACCCTCGCGCCGAGTGCGCTGTCCGCCGCCGGTGCCCGGGTGAGCCGGGACCTGCCCAGTGTGAACGGGGACGCGCTCAGGGCCCGTAAGGCCGAGGGCGCCGAGCTGTGGGAGACGCTCACCGGGAGCGGGGGGTCGGCGCGGGCGATGTCGGCCGCCGCGGACAAGGTCGAGCGGATCTGGCTCGACGGCAAGGTGGAGGCGGCCCTCGACCGGAGCGTCGCGCAGATCGGCGCCCCCGAGGCCTGGGCCGCCGGGTACGACGGCAAGGGCGTCAAGGTCGCCGTGCTGGACACCGGGGTCGACGGCACGCACCCGGACCTGACGGGCCGTATCGACGCGGCGAAGAACTTCTCGGAGTCCGCGGACACCGTCGACCGGGTGGGGCACGGTACGCATGTGGCCTCGACCGTGGCGGGGTCGGGTGCGAAGTCCGGGGGCAAGTACAAGGGGGTCGCTCCCGGCGCCCGGCTGATCAGCGGCAAGGTGCTCGACGACGGCGGCTACGGCGAGGAGTCCGGCATCATCGCCGGCGCGCAGTGGGCGATCGCCCAGGGCGCCAAGGTGATCAACCTCAGCCTGGGCGGCCCCGACAGCCCCGGTGACGATCCCCTCGAACAGGCCGTGAACGACCTGTCCGCCTCCTCCGGCGCCCTCTTCGTGATCGCCGCCGGCAACGAGGGCCCCGCCGCCGGCACTGTCGGTTCACCGGGCAGCGCGGCCGCCGCACTCACCGTGGGCGCGGTCGACCGCGACGACACGATGGCCGACTTCTCCAGCCGGGGCCCGACAGCGGACGGTGCGCTCAAGCCCGACCTCACCGCCCCCGGCGTCGACATCGTCGCCGCGAAGGCCGCAGAGGGCACGGAGGGCGACCCGGCCGCCGACGGCTACGTCTCGATGAGCGGTACGTCGATGGCGACCCCGCATGTCGCGGGCGCCGCCGCGATCCTCGCCCAGAGCCACCCCGACTGGACCGGCGAGCGCATCAAGGCCGCCCTCACCGCGTCCGCCAAGCCCACGGCCGGTGTCTCGGCGTTCGCGCAGGGCACGGGACGTACGGACATCGTCCGCGCCCTCGGCCAGCAGCTCACCACCATGCCCGCGACCGTCGGCTTCCCCACCCAGCAGTGGCCGCACACCGACGACAAGCCGGTCAGCAAGACCATCACCTACCGCAACGACGGCGACGCGCCCCTCACCCTCGACCTGACCACCGAGGCGTACGGCGAGGACGGAAAGCCCGCTGCCGAGGGCATGTTCGAGGTCTCGCCGAAGCAGCTGACCGTCCCGGCGGGCGGCACGGCGACCGCCCAGCTCACCGCCGACTCCAGCGCGGGCACGGCCGACGGCGGCTTCGGCGGCTCGGTCGTCGCGACGGACGGGGGCAGCAACTCCGTGCGGACCGGTGTCGGCGTACAGCGCGAGGTCGAGTCGTACGACCTGACCGTCAAGCACCTCGACCTGAAGGGGAAGCCGGCCGGGCGTTCGGAGACCGGGGTGCAGGGGCTGGACAACCAGATCTGGAACGACTACTCGGACGACACCGACGGCGAGTTCACCGTGCGGCTGCCCAAGGGGCGTTACAGCCTCGAAGGCCGTATCGACACGGGCGCGAACCCTGACGCCGGGCAGCTGGCCCTCCTCCTGAACCCGAAGTTCTCGCTCACCCGTGACACCACCGTCGTCATGGACGCCCGCAAGGCCAAGCCCATCCGGATCACCGTGCCGGACAGCAAGGCCAAGCACACCGACGCCACCCTCAACTTCGGGTTCGACATCGACGGGAACCAGAGCACCTCCACGTACCTGATGGGCAGCTTCAGCAAGCTGCGCGTCGGGCAGTTCGGCGCCCGGCTGCCCGCGAACGAGGCGCTCGCGCAGTACAACGGCACCTGGACGCACGGCAGTACGAGCTACCGGCCGGCGATGAACCGTACCGGCGATCTGTCCGGCTTCACCGTGAACCTGAAGCGCGCGCAGTTCGCCAAGATCACGATCGCCGCCGGTGAGCCCGCCAAGGACAAGACGGGGTCGCTCGTCGCGGCGCCCATCCTGCCGGGCGGCTGGGCCGACTTCTACCCGACCGAGTTCTCCCTGCCGGCCAACCTCACCGACTACGTCCTGCCGGGCGTGAAGTGGCGGTACTCCGTCACGCAGGAGAGCGGCAAGGACGCGGACGGCGAACCGGTGTGGGACGCCAGCCAGTGGACGGCGAACCCCCGTTCGTACAGCGCGGGCAAGCAGTACGTCGAGCGGTTCAACACCGGCGTCTTCGGCCCGCACCTCACGGGTCCGCTGACCGGCAACGAGGACCGTCCGGGTGCCGTCCGCGTCGGTGACACCTTCATGGCGTACCTTCCTCTCTTCTCCGACGGCGCCGGGCATGTGGGCGACTCCCGGTACAGCAAGGCGAAGAGCACCCTCTATGCGGGCGGCACGAAGGTCTTCGCCATCGACTCGGACCTGGCCGGCGTCTCGTACGAACTCCCCGCCGCCAAGCGCACGTACCGTCTGACCACGGACGTCTCCCGCCCGACCTCGCTGTCGCCGGTCTCCACCCGCGTCACCGCCGAGTGGACCTTCACCTCCGCGCACGTCACCGGTGTCGGACAGCGGCTGCCGCTGTCGGCGGTCCGCTTCTCGCCCAAGCTGAGCATGGCGAGCACGGCCAAGGCGGGTACGCGGTTCTCCGTCCCGTTCGCCGTCGAGGGCGCGGCCACCGCGCGTACCGCCCGCAAGCTGGCCTTCTCGGTCTCCTACGACGACGGCCGCACCTGGCACGCGGCGAAGGCGGTCGCCGGCAAGCGCCTCGACCTGCGCCACCCGGCGAAGGCGGGCACGGTGTCCCTGCGCGTGACGCTCACGGACAAGGACGGCAACACCCTGAAGCAGACGATCAATCGGGCCTACCGCACCATCAAGTAGAGCGAACAGAGAAGGAGAGTGGCGCCCGGATCGGCTTCGGCCGGTCCGGGCGCTTGCTCGTTCTTACCGGATTCATGACGGCTGAGGGGCCTGACTCACTACAACTGGGCCAGCAGGGAGAGTTATCGTCCGACCTGCTTGTTCACCCTTTCCGCTCTTCCTTTTCCTCCGTTCCAGGAGCACCATGCGCCGCCCCAGACAGGCCTCGCTCTCGCTCGCGACGTCGATATCGATCGTCGCGGCGCTGACCACCGCCGGTGTCGGACTCACCGGCTCCGCCGCCTGGGCCGACAGCACGGCCGCGCTGCCGCTGTCCACGTACGCGCACATGCTGGTCGACACCGCTCACCAGCACATCTTCTTCAGCCAGGGCGCGGGCTCGACGGACATCGTGGTGACCGACCTCTCCGGCACCCCGGTCACCACCATCGCCGGTGAACAGGGCGCCACGGGCCTGGCCCTGTCGCCCGACGGCAGCACGCTGTACGCGGCCCTGGCGGACGGCGACGCCCTGTCCGCGATCGACACGGCGACGCTGAGCGAGACGACCCGCGTCCCGACCGGGACGGACAGTGCCCCGGTCTCGGTCGCGGTGGCGGGCGGCAAGGTCTGGTACGGCTACACGGACGCAGCGGCGGGCGGCAAGGGCGCCATCGGTTCGGTGGATCCGGCAGCAGCCGACCCGGCGGCAACTCCCCAGCCCGCCATGGCCAGTTGGTCGGTGGCCCCGCTGCTCGCCTCCGGTGGCGGTGTCCTCGCGGCCGAGGAGCCGATGGGCAACCTCAGTCACGTGGCCACCTTCGACGTCTCCTCCGGTACGGCGACGACCAAGGCCGACCTGGGGATCTACGGGGGTACGGCGACCGGGCTCCAAGTGACCGGTGACGGCACGCAGTTGCTGCTCGCGGCCCCACAGTCGCCGGCCCTCCAGGCCTACCGCACCGCCGACCTCGCCTCCGCCACCCCCTCCGTCTACTACACCGGCGGCCTCGACTCCGCCCCGAACTCCCTGGCCGTCGACACCGACGGGACGATCGCCGTCGGCTCCACGGCGGGCTCGGCGGCGGGTCTGTATCTGTACGCCGGTTCCCAACTCGCCGAGAACCACGTCACGTTCCCCTCCGGCACCCTGGCCCCGGACGGCCTGGAGTGGGGCGGCGACGGTACGACGCTGTACGCGGTCACGAAGGACTCGGCGGGGGCCTACACCCTCAACGTGCTCGGCGACTCGAAGCTCGCCGACACCGAACTCGCCCTGAACCACCCGCAGTACGCGGTGCCGACGCAGCAGTTCACCGTCACGGGAACCCTGAGCACGAAGGGCTGGACACCGACGGGCGAGAGTCTGAAGGTGACCCGCGACGGCGAGGAACTCCCGGGCGTCGCAGCCACGTTGGACAAGAACGGCTCGTTCGCCGTCACGGACACCCGCCCGGATGCGGGTGCTTACACGTACGAGGTGACGTACCCGGGCGACGCGACGCACCGCCCGTCGACGGCCTCGCTGACGGTGCACGTGGCGAAACTGTCGACGACGATCCCGTTCCCGGACATGACGTCGGTGACGCCGGACTCGGTGGCTTTCACGGGCTCGCTGACGACCTCCCTGAACCTGGGCAGCCTCCCGCAGGGCACGACGGTCCAGGTCTCCCGGACGAACGAGGACACGCAGGAGACGGTCCAGCTCCCGTCGGTCCAGGTCGCCCCGACGACAACGGAGTTCAAGGTCACGGACGCTCCGGGCGCCGCGGGCAGGTTCACCTATCACCTCTCCTACGCGGGCGACGCGACGCACGAGCCGACCTCCTCGGACGCGACCGTCCAGGTCTCCCCGTACGCCCCGGCCCTGACCCTCAAGGCACCCGCGACGGCGACTCGGGGCGCCGCGCTGAGCTTCACCGGCACGCTGACCGACGCTCCCTACGCGAGCGGCGAGACGGTGACCGTGACGCGCACGGACGCAGGACACACCACAACTCCGGTGCGGTGGACGAGCGTTGTGGGTGCGGGCGGTGCGGTGACGGTCAAGGACACGCCGAGCATCGGCGGCGCCAACACCTACACGGTCAGCTACCCGGGGGACGCCTCGCACCAGGCGGCGACCGCTTCGGCGATCGTCCAGGTGTCGCGGGTCGCGACGACGGTCTCCGTGGCGACGAACGTGTCCACTTATACGTACGGCGCGACGGGCACGGTCACGGCGCATCTGGGGGCGACGTACAACAGCCGTACGGTGTCGATCTGGGCGACACCGGCGGGCGGCACGAAGACGCTGGTCAAGACGGGGGCCGTGGACAGCAAGGGCAATCTGACGGCGACGTACAGGCTGACCCACAACACGACGTTCACGGCGTCCTTCGCGGGCGACTACCGCTACGCCCCGAAGTCGGCGGCGCGGGCGGTGAACGACCAGGTGCGGGTCGCGACGACGCTCGGCGGCTACTACGGGAACGTGACGTACAACGGCACGGCGTACCGCGTCTACCACCACACGGTGAAGCCGCAGGTGGTCGCCACGGTGACCCCGGACAAGACCGGCCAGTGCGCCAAGTTCCAGGCCCAGGAGTACTACGGCGGCGCCTGGCACACGCTCACCACCTCGCCCTGCTTCTCCATGGCCCCGGGCAGCGTGGGCGTCACGCACCTGAGCCTGACCAACGCGGTCAACCAGAGGTTCCGGGTGCGGGCGGAGTACGTGCGCAGCGCCAAGGACACGACGAACGTGAGCACTTGGGGCGGGTGGCTGTATCTGACGGTCAGGAACTGATCCCGTCCATCAGGAAATGACCCCGTCCATCAGGAAATGATTCCGTCTATGCGGAACAGATTCCGGGCCGGGTCGACGACGGCGGTGAGTCGCACGCCCACTCGCAGGCCGGAGTGCAGGGAGTGCTTCCAGGTCGTCTCGAACGTCGGGAATCCCGGTCCGCTGATCCGCAGGGCGGCCACGACACCGGCGTCGTCGGCGTCCTCCCACGGGGTGAGGTCGGTGATCTCCGCTGTCGCCCTCACCCCGAAGGCGTCGAGCAGCCGGTTGTTCTCCCGCTCGGTGCTGGTGTAGGCCAAGAAGGCGAGGCCGAGGGGCGTGCAGAGCACGGTGCAGAGGATGCCTCCGAGGAGGATGCCGGCATCGGCGAGGAAGGTGCAGGCCAGCATGACCGGTCCGCACAGGCCCATCATCGCGGAGGAGAAGTAGAGGAGCAGGGCGCCGAGCGGGCCGATCCGGTCGACCCGGGTCGGCCCGGGACCGTCTGCTCCGTCGGCTCCATCTGCCCCGTCCGTGCCGCCCGCGCGGTCCGTCATCTCAGGCTTCCGGCCTGTTGTCCGTCGCCACCCCATCGCCGGCGTAGAGGTAGGCACCGGGCCGGGCGGGGTCGGCGATCAGGAGCACCTGGTCGCCGGTACGGGGGATCCGGAGCTTGGAGACGATGGTCTGGAGGGCGATCCGGTCGGCGGCGCCGGGCAGTTGGAGGACCAGGTCGACGACCGGGTCGAAGTTGACCAGCTTGCCGGTGTCGCCTATCGACACGACGGTGGCCGGTATGGTCGGCACGCCCGCGGCAAGCAACTGCTGAGCATCGAGGCCCGAGTTGTAGGCGCCGATCGACTGCTGCACCCTGGCGAAGTCCTCCTTGCCGAGGAAGGCGCGTGTGCTCCGGCCGTAGAAACCCTTGCCGCTCGCCACCTTGCCCGCGATCTCGGCGGCCTTCTCCTCGCGGCTCTTGCGGCGCCCGAAGATTCCCATGGTGTTCTTTCCTTCCAACGGTTTTCCGGCGATGACGATCTCGGCCGAGGCCTGTCGTCTGCTTGACGATCTGGACGCTAGGCGGCCCGCGACGCCTACCGATCCCAGGTTCGGCCGCCCGATTTCCGTCGGCGTACGCTCCTCGCATGCCGTCCTCCAGCCAGCAGCCGACCGGTGAGCGCCGACCGCGCGCCCTGGTCATCGACCATGCCTGGCGCGGCCTCGGACCTGGCCTTGAACCGCTGAGCGGCCCCGGCGGGGCACCGCTGACCCGGACGGTCAAGCTGATCCTGCTGCCGCTGATTGTCAGACCGGCGCTGCGTCCCGAACTCGCGGCGGACTTCCTCGAACCGGCGCAGGCCGCGCACCTCGACGGGCTGATACGGGAGTCGGGTGCCCGGCTCGCGGCGACGGCACAGTGGTTCACGCTGCTGAAGAAGGCGCGGCGAGCGCTGGGCATCGTCGCGGGCAACCCCCAGGACCTGTATTTCCAGCGGTGCTTCGAGCTGGCCACCGAGCAGGGGGCGCCTTCGCTCGATGGGGACGCGACAGCGAGGTCTGTCGTCGAGGAGGTGGCGGACACACCCGGCGGACGTACGGTGGATGCGCTCAAGGACCATCTGGCCGACGCCGCACGGCGGTTCCGGCTCGACGGCGAGCTGGCCGCCGCGTGGGAGCGCCGCCCCCCGGCCACCGCCGACGCGGTCCCGATCGCGGCGGTCACCGCACGGGCCGCCGAGGCCCTGGACACATGCGGTGCGCCGGGCGCGACGCGCACCTCACCGTCGTACACCTCACCCTCGTACACCGCCATGATCGAGGCGGGCCACGGCGGCCTGTTCGGCAGGACCCTGTGGACGTACAAGAGCGGAGTGTGGGGCCGCGACGACCTGCCGACCCACCTCGGGCTGACCGGGCTGCGGACACCGCCACGGCCGGAGGTCGGCCGGGGCGCCTCGACGGCGACCCTGCCCGCCCCGCTGGATCGCACGCTCTTCGAACGCCTGTTCGTCGTCCTCCAGTCGTCGGCCCACCGCGAGGAGCTGCCGACGGTGCCGGAACTCGTCGCACGGGAGACCGGCCGCAGCTGCGCACCGCTCGGCCTGTACGACGAGAGCCTGCGCGTCGCCGTCGTCCTCGGCGGCCGGCTCGCGGCGGGCCTCGACCCGCTGGGCACCGGGGGCTCGCCCGGCCGGACGGCGGCCCACCGGGCCGTCAACAGCCGCTGGCAACGGGAGGCATCGGTGCTGCGCGCCCGCCGGATGACCGTCTCGCCGCGCCCCGACCCGGACGGCGGCGTCCTGGACGCCCTCGCCCAGGACCTCCGTACTCCGTGGGCCGCCTACATGCGGCGCCTGTGGGTACGGCTGCACGGCCGCGACGTCCGCGACGCACCCCTGCCGGACCTCGCGTCGGCCTGGTCGGTGCTCGACGGGGTCGCCCGCTCGGTGATGATGGACCACCGGGCTCGCGTCCGCTCGGCGCTGCGCGTCCTGTCGACGGGCAGCCATGCGTCGGCGGCCGGGGCGAGGAGCGCGTGATGGCGGGGGCGGGCGCGGGGGCGGGGGCGGGCGTTGATGTGCGGGTCTCGCGGGGCGAGGACGGGACGGTCCGGATCGCCGTGGACGACGAAGTGACCGCCGTTGACGGTGAAGTGACCGCGGTTGACGGTGAAGTGACCGCGCTTGACGGTGAAGTGACCGCCGTGGAGCCGGACTTCACCCGGGCGGTCCTCGATGTGGCGGGCGCGGTCCTGACCTGGCCGGTCCTCGGTACTCCTGGGTTGCTGCCGTCGGCGGAGATCCACGATCCGGGGCGGGCCCAGCAGTGGCTGTGGGCGCTCTACGGCGAGGGGGTCGCCGCCGCCGTCCACGACCGTACGACGGGGGATACGACGGGGGAGTCGACCGGTGTACGGGTGACAGCGCACCCGACCGCCCTCGCGGGCAGCGCCGCCCGGCTCGCCCTGGGCCACTGGGCGGCCCGGTGGTGGCCGGCGTCGTACCCGGACGAGATACCCGCGCTCGAACCGGACCTGCTGGGGCTGGAGTTGGCGGCGCTCACCCACCACTGCCAGCAACTGTTCGACGGCGAGGGCGATTTCGGCGACGATCAGCCGGACGACTGTGCGGCGGAGTTGATCGCGGAGCACGAGGCGGCCATCTACCCCCTCCTCCAGTGGTGGCGAGGCGCACCTCAACAGGCGGATGTGGAAAGCCACTTGGAGAGCCTGCTTCGGCTGATCGACGGCGCGGCGGACACCGCCGGACTGGACGGTCCCGCCCTGCGCGACCTCCGGTCAGCCCTGGACGGGCGAGGCCCGACCGGTCCGCAGGCCGACCTCGGCGCACTGTTCGCCCGCCCCGACGGCTACGCCCTGGCGGCGGGCGAACCACTGGGCACCGGCGGCCGGTTGATCGCCCGGGGCCAGGGGACGAACGACTGGCGCCGCTACCCGCCCGGCTTCGTCGACGCCGCCGAGAACGCCGTGACCTGGACCGCCCGCGCACTGGGCGCACGGCGACGGATCGAGGTCGAGGCCGTCGCCCACAGCACGGCGCCGACCACCGGCGCGCCGCTGGTCGCGGAGGTCCACGTCAACGGCGGTGACCCGCACCGCGTGCCCCTCACCAGACGGGACGACCTGTGGACGGGCCGCCGCGAGCTGGCCCCGGACCTGCTGGCCGGGATATCGGCACCGAGCATCGAGGTCGGCGTCCTGCTGCCGGGCTTCGACCCGGCCACTGGCACGCCGGGCGACCGCGAAGCCCGTGAAGCCGTACGAGCCCTCGTCCGGCGACGACTGACCGCAGCGACAGCACCCACGGCCCACGACGGTTCGCCGCACGACACACCCTCGGCACCGTTCCTCGCCGAGACCGCAGCAGCAGCCACCGACGAGGACTACTGAGGACTACTGAGGACTACTGACGTATGGCGAATGAGGAGAGCGAGCAGCAGGACACCACAGCGGGTGTGATGCAGCTGTACGGGGAGCCGCTCGACAGCGGCTTCGCCCTGGCCGAGGAGCACCAGCTGGCGGGCGACCTGTCGGCCGCGTGCGCCGTCTACGACGAGTTGCTCACGTTCGCGGAGTCCATCGAGGACTCGCCCGACGTACGTTTCCTGCGAGCCCACCTGCTCTCCAACCTCGCGAGCGTCCGGCTCACCGCCACGGACCTGGCCGGAGCCGAGGACGCCGTGGAGCGCGCCCGCACCCTGCTGGACGGCATCGCGTCGGCGCCGATGGGCCCGCGCGGCCGTCAACTCTGGCTGGAGATGCTGCTGAGGACGCTGATCGCCGGCTGCGACCTGATGCGCAGAACCGGCCGCCTGGACGAGGCGCTGGCGTGCCTCGACGAAGCGGCGGCCAGACTGCCCGAGTTCGACGACCCCGAGGGACTGCGAGCGTCCGAACTGGCCCTGAACCGGGTGCTCTTGTTGATGGACCGGGGCGAGTGGGGCCCGGCGGAGGACCACGCGACGGCACTGCTGTCCACCTTGGAGACAACTGAGGCGGCGGAACTGGAGTCGGTCCCACGCCTGTTGACCGCCCTGGCCATGATCTGCTCCTCGACCGGCCGCTTCGACGAGGCCGAGGACCACCTGGCCCGAGCGGAGGAGCGCTACCGGGCCCTGGGGGACATCGGCGAGCAGCGGTCGATGCTCGCGTACCGGGCATGGATCGCGATGGACCGTGGCGAACACGCCCTGGCGGAAAGGCTGTTCGCGGAGGCGTCCGCGTACTTCGAGCAGCAGCGACTGCACGGCGACCTGGCGACCTGCGAACAGGCCCGCGCCTACCTGGCGGGCAGACGCGGCGACATGACGAGCGCGGGCGACCTGACGACGGCGAGCCTGGCCCGTTTCGAACAACTCGGCGCCTCACTCGCAGCCGCGGACACGATGCTGCTGGGCGCCCAACACGCGTACGCCCGTGGCGACATCGAGGAGATGAAGCGCCTGGCGCAGACGGCCCGTGACGTCTACCAGGAGCGGGAGGTGTACGAGCGTTGCGCACAGGTCGACCTCATGCTGGCGACCACGCTCGAGGACAACCTGAACCGGACGGACCACGGCACCCACGAGAGACGTTCGATCGACAACGCCCTCTCCCTGGCCCTCCCCGCCGCCCTCACCCTCCAGGCGGCCCGCTACGACTTCGCCACCGCCCACGCACGCGCCCAATGGCTCCAACTGGCGGACGAGGGCATGGAGTTGGCGTTCCGCCTGGCCGTACGCCGCCAGGACCAGGGCCTGCTCTTCGAACTGGTGGAACACCGCAGCGCGGGCGCACCCCTGTCCCTGGACCCCGCCCCGCGCCCGCCGATGACGGCCGAGGCGAGCACGTCACTCTTCCCGAACGCGGCGATGAAGGCGGAGAGGGCGTACGAGCGGGCCGACGCCCCGACGACGCTGGGGGGACCGGGGGAACTCGGGGGAGTGGCGGCGGAGGCAGCCGCCTCGGCAGGCCTGCGCGTAGCACCGCCCCCGAAGGTACGGATGGCGGCCCAGGGCCCGGGCCGGGTCGCACTCCAGGAGTACATCGAGTCGGCCGAGTTCCGCTATCACCGCCGGATCGTGAACGACGAAGAGGTCCCCTTCTGGATCACCGACGACCTGACGAGCCGCCCGGTGGTCCAGGTCCGACTGGCCGACGCCGGCGACCTGTTCATGACCTGGACGTGGGCGGGCGGCGCGAAGGGATTCGGCACGGGCTGGGCCCCCGCCGACGAAGTCGACCGGGTGGTAGGGGAGTTGGCGGCGGCGCTGCCGAGGTCGGGCGAGGGAGGGGCGGGGATGCGCCGGGCGTTCGAGACGAGCCCGCTGACGAACCAAGCCACAGAGCACGACCTGGCCAGGCTGCTGGCGGAAGCGCTGTGGCCGGAGGGCCTGACGGCACAGATACGCCAGGTGTCGGCGCGAGCGGGCCGCCCCCTGATCCGGATCCAGCCGTCCCCCAGGGTGGCCCAGGTCCCGTGGGAACTACTGGCGGTGGACGAGAAGACGGACACCCGCCTCCTGGACCTGGCGGACGTGGTGACGACGGCACCAACCTCCCTGAGAAGACAACCGAACCCCAAAGCCGAACAAGACGGGGACAAGACCGAGTCCCCCTCGGACACGGTCGTCCTGGTCCTCGACCCCAGAATCCCCGGATTCCGCGCGGACTCCCCGCTGGGCTCGGTCCTGGGCCCAGCAGGCTCGGACCCGGAGCTGCTGACCCTGGTCCAGAACCACCTGGACGCGGGTAGGGCCGTACCGTCCGTCGCCACCCCGGCGGAGGTGTTCCGCCGCACGGACCTGGACAGGGACTGGCTGAGCGACGTACTCCGCAAGGGCGCCCGCAGACTCCTCTACGTAGGCCACGTGAGCGGCGCGCCGACAGCCGGCGGCCAGAGCGAGGACGGCACGCTCCACCTCTGCTGCGACCCGCACACCACAGGCCTGACCGACCCGATCCGCACCCACCGCCCACTGTCGGCCAAGGACCTCCTACTGGGCACGTTGCCGCTCCGCCCAGACGGCGAACCGGGCTCCCGGCTCTGGCCCGCCCCACCCCGGGTAGCCTTGATCGGCTGCGAGAGCGCCGCCGACCTCCGCTTCACGGAACCGTTCGGCCTGGCGACGGCCATGCTCCACAACGGCGCCGACCTGGTGACGGCAACCCGCTGGACCCTCCCCACAAGCTTCGCGTACCACCACCTGGCCAACGTCCCGGAGCCCGTACGCCCCCTGTCGTCAGCGATCACAGCGATAGACAGGGCCCACGAACACCCGGACCCGGTAAGCAGTTTGGCCACCTGGCAACGCGAACAGCTGGACCAATGGCGGGCGGAGGGCAGCATCGAACACTCGCCGCTGCTGTGGGCGGCGATGACGTGCATCGTCGCGTGACCGCTGAACGTCCAGACTGAACACCGGCGATTCAGGGAGGCCGCACGTGCTCTTGGACGGTGACGGGTGGCGGCGATCGGACGAGTGCGGGTCGCATGCCAACCGCTGACGGACTACCAGCGCTACCGGTTCGCCTGGGGAATCCCCGGCAACATCGCCGCCGGGGAGGACATCCGCGTCCTGGACGTCAGCCAGGATGACTACGGCCTTCCGCTCACCGGCACCGACTGGTGGATGTTCGACGAGTCGCGGATCGTGCACCTCAACTTCCGGGCGGGGCGGACGGGACACAGATCAACCGGGAGCTGTTCGCGGGGGACACCGGCCCTTACTTGGAGTGGCAACGAATCGCTCTGGCCCACTCCGTACTGTTCGCGGAGTACGTGAACTGCGAGCAGCCAGGGCGGGGTATCCGTAAGAGCGCGGTCCCCAGCGACGCTCTAATCCTGGCCTCAGGTTGATCGGGGACAATGAGCGGCAAAAACATCGACTGGAAGGGGGCGGGCCGGCGTGCGGATCATGATCGCGGATGACGAGGCGGCCATCCGTGAGTCGCTGGAGCGGGTGCTCCAGGTCGAGGGTTACGACACCAGCACCGTCGCCAACGGTTTCGCCGTGCTCGACGGGGTCGGTGGCGACGCGCCGGATCTGCTGCTCCTCGACGTGATGATGCCCCGCCTCGGCGGGCTGGAGACCTGCCGGCGGTTACGGGCCGCGGGCCGGGATCTGCCGGTGCTGATGCTGACCGCCCGTGACCAGGTCTCCGACCGGGTCGCGGGGCTGGACGCGGGCGCCGACGACTACCTGCCCAAGCCGTTCGCCACCGAGGAGTTGCTGGCCCGGGTGCGGGCCCTGCTGCGCCGGCGCACGCCGACCGACGAGGAGTCGCAGATCCTGTCGTTCGCCGACGTCCGGCTCGATCCCGACAGGTTCGAGGCGTGGCGGGGCGCGCGGCCGCTGCGCCTGACCCGGACCGAGTTCTCCCTCCTGCAGGTCCTCGTGAGCAACGCGACCCGGGTCTTGACCCGCGACGCGCTGTTCGAGGCGATCTGGGGCTTCGGCATGAGCTCCACCGCCAACAACCTCCAGGTGTACGTGAGTTACCTGCGCCGCAAGATGGAGGCCGAGGGTGAGCCGCGATTGATCTACACGCTGCGCGGCCTGGGATACACGTTGCGGGAGACTCCTCCGTGAGCAGGCCCGCCGGCCGGGAACCGCGCCGGCTGACCCGATGGTGGCGCCGGCGGTCCCTGCGGGCCAGGCTGACGGTGATCGCGGCGACGGCCATCGCGGTCAGCGTGTTCGTGGCCTTCCAGGTGGCCAGCGAGCTACTGGACTGGGAGCTGAAGGACACCGCCGAGAATCAGCTGCGCGCCGACTCCCGCGTCCTGGCGACGAACGCGGAGCGCGCCGGTCTGGCGCAGGTCCAGCTACCGCCGTATCCCGGATCCGGTCGGCTGGTGCGGGTCATCCTGCCCGACGGCTCGATCCGGACGCCGGGCGGCCAACCCGCGCTGCCCCCGGTCAGCGAGGACGCCGGGCGCGTGGCGCAGGGCGCGTCGGCCGACCTGATGGAGTCGAACGACAGCGACGACGACGGCTACGTCATCTACACGCTGCGGGCGGGCGACGGCGCCGTCCAGGTGGCCCGCGTCGTCGACGACAGCCCGATCAACCGGTTCGGGTTCGGCATGCTGCTGATCGGGCTGCTCTGCGTGGTCGGCGGCGCCCTTGTCGGGCGGACCGTGGCGCGGACCGGGCTGGCACCGATCGACCGGCTGACCGCCGCCGCGGTACGTGTCGCGCACACCCGGGATCTCGACGCCGACATTCCGGATGAGGGCGGTGGGGAGATCCGGCGGCTGATCCAGTCGATCAACGACATGCTCGCCGCGCTCCGGGACTCCCGGCGGGCCCAGCGGCTGCTCGCCGAGGACGCCGCCCACGAGCTCAAGACCCCGCTCACCAGCCTGCGCCTCAACGCCGAGCTGCTGATCCGGCTCGATCGGCGCGGCACCCTGGACAGCGCACTGCCGGCGGAGAGCCGGACCCGGCTGCTCAACGATCTCGGCGCCCAGGTGGCCGAGTTGAGCACCCTTGTCGCCGAGCTGACCGACCTGGCGCGCGGTGACGTCAGCGACGAGAGCACCGAGGTGCTCGACCTCGCCGACGTGGTGGGGGCCGCCGCGACCCGGGCGGGTTCCCGCGTGCCCGACATCGAGGTCGCGCTCGACGTGACCTCTGTGTGGGTGAGCGGGCGTCCCGCTGCGCTCGAGCGGGCGGTGCTCAACCTCATCGACAACGCCGGCAAGTGGTCCCCCGCGGACCAGCCGGTCCAGGTCCGGCTCCGTGCCGAGGGCGCGTCGGCGGTGCTCGAGGTCGACGACGCCGGGCCGGGCATCGACGCCGCCGACGTACCGCGGGTGTTCGACCGGTTCTACCGTGCCGACAGCGCCCGGGCGTTGCCGGGATCCGGTCTGGGGCTGTCGATCGTGCAGCGGGTCGTCGACGCCCACGGCGGCCGGGCCACCGTCGCCCGCTCCGCACGCGGTGGCGCGCTGCTTCGGGTCGACCTTCCGGCCGCGGCCCCGCCCGCCCCGATCGCGCGGCTCACCGCCGGGGAGGACACCGCGGTGCGCTGACCCGCCCCGGCGGCGCGGCGCAGGACAAGGGACGGCGGCCCTCGGGCATGGCCCCGCGCGGCTCACCCTCGGGGCAGGACACCGCGATGCGCCGACCCCAGCCCCGGCCGCACGGCGCAGGACCAAGGGCGGCGACCGTCGGGCAATGGCCCGCGCGGCCCACCACCGGGCAGGACACCGCGATGCACCGACCCCAGCCCCGGCCGCACGGCGCAGGACCAAGGGCGGCGGCCGTCGGACAATGGCCCGCGCGGCCCACCACCGGGCAGGACACCGCGATGCGCCGACCCCAGCCCCGGCGCGTGGCGCAGGACCAAAGGGCGGCGACCGTCGGGCACATGAAAAAATCCGGGACGGGCCTGGGGCCCCGTCCCGGATCTCGTCCGTGCCGCCGCGCTCACCGTTGCAGCGCGGGCTCCTCGTCGTCGGCGAGCGACTGTTGACGGTCCGGCAGCTCCGCCGCTGGACGGGACAGCCGGCTCGGCCACCAGATCCGGCGGCCGATCAGCAAGGTGAGGGCGGGCACCAGGACCGACCGCACCAGCAGGGCGTCGAGCAGCACGCCGAAGGCGACCAGGAACCCGACCTCGATCAGCATCACCAGCGGAAGTGTGGCGAGGACCGCGAACGTGGCCGCCAGGACCAGGCCTGCCGAGGTGATGACGCCACCGGTGGCCGAGAGGGCTTTGAGCATGCCCTCTCTGGTGCCGAGACGCACGGTCTCCTCCCGGGCCCGGCTGGCCAGGAAGATGTTGTAGTCGACGCCGAGCGCCACCAGGAACAGGAATGCCAGCAGCGGCACCGAATAGTCGACACCCTTGAACCCGAGGATCGTGTCGAAGACGAACACGCTGCCGCCGAAGGCCGCGGCGAACGAGACGATCACGGTGGCCATCAGGACCAGCGGGGCCAGGATCGCGCGCAGCAGCAGCCCGAGGACGATCAGGACGACGACGAGCACCAGCGGGATCACCAGCTTCTCGTCGCGCTCGGTGGTCACCTCGGTGTCGAGGTTCTCCGCACTCGGCCCGCCGACGATCGCCTCCGCCCCGCTCACCGCGTGCACGGCGGTGCGCACCCGCAGAATCGTGTCGTACTCCGCGACGGTGTCCGGCGCGTCCTTCGGGAACACGGAGATGTTGGCCCAGCCACCGCTGGTCTGCTCCGGGACGGCCAGGGCCACACCGCGAGTGTCCTTGACGATGTCGAGCACCCGCTCCTGGTGCGCCGGCCGCGTGAAGATCGTCATCGGCTGGCCGCCGAGCTCCGGGAAGTGCTGGCGGAGAACGGTGAAGCCGGTGACCGACTCCGGCGCGGACAGGAACTGGTCCTGCTCCCGCAGGGCGCCGGTGTTGCCCGCCAGCCCGAGGGCGAGCACGCCGAGGACTCCGAGCGAGCCGAGCGTCGCCACCCACCGGCGGCGGCTGATGGCGGTGCCGAGCCGCCCCCACAGCCCCGGCTTCTCCTCCACGGCCGTGCTGAACCGCGGGATGGCCGGCCAGAAGATCCGCCTGCCGAGCACCACGAGCACCGCCGGGAACAACGTCAGCATGGCCACCAGCGCGCACAGGATGCCGGCCGCACCGATCGGGCCCAACCCGCTGGTGCTGTTCAGGTCCGCGACGAGCAGGCAGAGCAGCCCGGCGACCACGGTGGCCGCGGACGCGACGATGGCCGGCGCCGCGCCGCGCAGCGCGTGGACCATCGCGACCCGGACGTTCTCATGGTGGTGCAGTGCCTCCCGATATCGAGCGATGAGCAACAGCGCGTAGTCCGTGCCGACGCCGAACACCAGGATCGTCAGCAGCGCCGAGTTCTGGTCGTTGACCACGATGCCGAAGCCCTTGACGAGCAGGTAGACGGTCGCCATCGAGGTCAGTGCGGCCGCGCCGACGGCCACCAGCGGGATGATCCACAACACCGGGCTGCGGTAGGTGAGGATGAGCAGGAGCGTGACGACGACGATGGTGGTGAGGAGGACCTGCACGTCGATGCCGTCGAAGACGGCGTCCATGTCGCCGTCGATCGCGGCCGGGCCGGTCACGTCGAGTTCCAGGCCGGCGGGGCGGTCCTTCGCGGCGTCACGCAACGGGCCGACGATGTCCTCCGGTGCGCCGTAGGTCGTGCTCACCTCGAGGGTGAACATCATCGCCTTGCGGTCGGTGGAGGGGCTCGTCGGTGAGTCCTCGTCGTCCTCGCCGGCCGCCGCCGTCGCCTTCGGCGGGTACCGCTCGGCAAGGGTGTTGTAGTGGCGCTCGACCGTCGCTCGGTCGGCGCCGGTCATGCCGCCGGCGCGGTGGTACACGAAGACGAACGTGTTGTTGTCACCGCCGGGGAGACTGTCGTCCAGCACCGCCACCTTGGTGGACTCGGCACTGGCCGGCAGGGTGTCCACGGCGCTGTCGGTGGTGACCGAGCTCAGCTTTCCGCTCAGCGGCACCATGCCCGCCGCCAGCACCAGCCACAGGCCAATCACTAACCACGGCACCCACCGGCCTGCCAACCGACCGGCCGGCGCTTCCCCGGACGGCGCTGCGTCGACTGCCATCACTAGCCTCCTACATACGAGTTGCATCGCTTACCTGGATGCCTACTTCGTACCGAGCGAACCTTGGACGACTGTTAATGCGGTGCTCAGGCCGGTTGGCCGAACCATGTGCCCAGCGCACGCACCAGCGTGGTGGCGTCGAGGTACTGCCCGGTGGGCAAGGCCCAGGCGACAGAGCCGTCGGGCCGGATGAGCAACGCGTCGACGTCCACCCGGTCCGTGCGGGCGGTGACGGTGTTGACCCGACCGGGTCACCGCGGTGACGACGTCCGGGTCGGGCCGCTCCAGCGTCAACTTCATGTCCGGGCACAGGGTGCCGACGAGCCGGCGGGCGTCGCCCAGGTCGTACCGGACGTCCATGCCGGCGAGCGATGTCGGCGACGTACCGGTGGGCGTCGTCGAGGTCCGCAGAGCAGGCAAAGGGCACCCCCGACCACTGGCTGGGGGTGCCCTTCTGTGGCTGGAACAGAGGCCGCTCACGAAGCGGGTACGTCGCCGTGGTCCTCGTCCGGGAGCGGGGTGGTCAGCTGTGCCGTCAGGTCGGGGTCCGCGAGGATTCTGGCGGTGGCACGCCATTCGACCATGACTCGGTGCAGGTTCGTGTGTACATCCAGTTCCGCGGCGTCGTGGGTTGCGTTCACGAGGTCGACGACGAACTCGCGCACTTCCTCGGTCGACTGGTGCCGGGTCCACGGAAAGACCTCGGGCAGGGCGAGCAGAATCGCGCGGGCGCCCTCGTCGCTGCTGATCAGAGCTGCGAACAGCCGGGCGGTGACGTCGGCGGTCTCCTCGCGCTGACGGTCATGGCGCTCGGTGGTGAGGTACAGATCCTCGCCGTCGCGGCGCGTCACGTGGACACGCTGGGCGCGTTCGACGGTTCCGGCGACCCGCTTGGAGTTCTTCGAGAGGTCCGAGAACGAAACGGTCAGAGTGGACATAGGGGTAGCGTCATTCGGAATGTGTTCCGAAGTCACGGGCAGGGTTGTCCGGCCGACAGAGTCGGCTGGTGCGACGGCGCCATCGTCACCTCGGAAGGGTAGAACTGCCCATACCACCGCCGCAGCGCCCTGATCCCCTTCTCGTGCGGAAGCAGCACAGGACGGGCCTGGTGGATCTTGTGGTCCCAGATCCGGAGCTCCTCGCGTACCTCGCCCAGGGCCTCCGCGCGGAAGACGAGCTTGAGTGCGGGTGTGAGGAAGGGGACGCGGGCCGGTTTGCGGAGGTAGTACAGCATGCGGAGTTCGCTCGTGCTGTCGTCGATCGGGGTCGTCAGGGCGACCGCGGTCACCGACAGGACGGGGCCGTGGACGCGGACCACCATCACGCCCGGGCCGTACATGAACGCGTCGAAGGTGTTGTCGATGTCCCAGGCGAGGACGCGCCGGGAGATCCGGCCGCGGGCCTCGGCGTACGGGCCGTCCTCCTGCCACTCCTGTACGGGAGGCTCGCTCTGGCCGTGGATGAAGTGGAAGTGGGACTCGTCGACGATGTTCTCGCGCATCTCCTGGACGTGGATGCGCGCCCGGCAGACGTCGTCGATCGGCGCCGCGAAGTCCCTGGACCTCGTCTCGGGGATCTCCGGCACCTCCCACGAAGGCTCGCCCGGCCCGGCGTACACGAAGACGAGCCCACTGTGTTCGCGGACCGGGAAGCCACCGAGGGACACCTTGGGGGTGCGGGCGGCGAACGGCGCCTCCACGCACTTGCCGTCCGCGCCGAACCGCCACCCGTGGAACGGACACACCACCGTCCCGTCCACGACCTTCCCGCCGGCGCCCAGATGCGCGCCGTAGTGCGGACAGTGCGCGTCCCGCACGGTCGCCCGCCCGTCGGCCCCTCGGAAGGCGATGAGCGCCCGCCCGAAGTAGTGCAGGCTGACGACCTTGCCGGGACGCAGCTTGCCACTGCGAAGCACGGCGTACCACCCGTACGGAACGATCGGCATCGGATACTCGTCGGCCCGGGGATCACGGGGGAGGGCCGCGACCATGTCATGACTCCGCCATAAACGCATGCGCCGATGCTAGGGGGGCACGGGCGTCTTGTGGGCGGGGCGTCTACGAGAGATGAGCGAACCCGGGTATGGGCCGTTACCGCCAGTCGGCCGAGTTGTCGGCGGCCGGTTGTGGGCGCTGATGCCTGGGATTGAGAGTGGCTCGCCCCGTGGTTCCGGTTAGCTGTGCGGTTGCCTGCTCGGTCGGATCGTCAGGTGGCGGTCTGTGGGTGCGCTCGCGGTGGCCGTGTCTCTCGCCGCACAGTTGGCGCCGTGTGGAGCTCATCGTCACGGAGGGCGGATAGCCTGCCAAGTCATGGGATTGGCGCGAGAAGCGTGGGCGCTCGGTTTGAACGCCTACGGCCGGATCGGGGGAAATGATCGTGGAGTTGGCCCGCACATCGATTGGACTCGTTGCCGCCTTTACAGTGCCAACGGCGTTTGACTGGCATTCACGGCGGCCGTGGTATGTGATCGTATTCACCCTATTTTATGGGGCTCTTGCTGTGGCGCCCTCGGGAGTCGGCCTGAAGGAGGTAGCAGTTTTATTTTCCCTTACGCTGGCTTCTGCCTGTCTCGCGCTCCTGAAGAAACCTGAAACCTGGAAGCTTCCGAGTCTTCTGCCCGCATGGAAGAAGATTCGCCCGAATTCGATCAGTACCCTCAGGCTGTCGAGGATGGAATATGGTGCGGCGATCGTCGGAACTCTTTCAATCCTACTGCCGATCTATTTGGGATTCGATGCGGGACTTCGATTTGTTCGGCGAAATATCCTTGATAATGATCAGGTCATCATAGTTTTCTCCGGAATGCTGATTGCTGTCTTCGGATGTCAGCAGGTGATCGGTCGGGTCGTCCGGCCGCTTGTCGAGAAGATCCTTGAGAAGATCAAGTCGAAGGAATTTGAGGAGGGTGTCGGAGACTTCATCAAGGCGGGTCCTCATGTCGGATGGATCGAGAGGTTTATTCTCTTTGTGTTCTTGGTTTCCGGGAATCCGGCGCCTGCTGCATTGGTGGTGACTGCAAAATCGCTCGCTCGTTTTCCGGAGATTCAACAAGCGGAGAAGCTGGTGGGCGACTACTATCTGGTAGGAACGCTCACCAGCGTCGCAGTAGCTCTCGTTGCGTCCGGAATAACCAGGATGGCACTGGGGATGCCGCCCCTATAGGAGGAGCATCATGACGCTGCGCGATCACCGATTCTTTCAAGAAGTAATCGCCCTGCGCCTACCTGTTGAAGACTATGTGATCGCTGGCAGTGCACCTATGTTGGCCCATGGAATCAATAGGAATATCGGTGACATCGACATCGTGGCTAGGGGTGCGGCCTGGAAGATTTCTCTGGAGTTGGGCCGGGTTTCCACATCCCCTCTGGGGCCGGCTCAGCGAGTCGTGCTTTTCGATGGGGATGTCGAGGTGCTAGATGGATGGTTCGGCTATTCTGTCGACTCGTTGATCGAGGAAGGAGAGATTGTCGACGGATTCAGGTTTCTGTCTCTTGCGAGAACGGTGGAATGGAAGATTGCCTTGGGTAGAGAGGTGGACCTTGAGGACGTTGAGTTGATTAGGCGTTCCCTCAACGATGCCTCGTAATATGGTGCCCAAGGTCGCTCGGAAATTAGGGCGGGCCTGTGTCAGGCGCGGCTGTACAGGGTCCCCAGGTCGATCAACTGGACATCCGGATTCGCATCCGATGACGCGTGCGCCTTGCCGTTGAATTCCGCTCCGCTGAAGCAGATGAGCCGGGTGCCGCTCGTGTCGTAGCGGCCTGCCTGGGTGATGAGGTCTCGGATGTGTCGGAGGCGGTCGATGTGGGCGATGCCCATGATGTCGTTCCATTTGGCCTCGCCGATGGCCAGGAGCGGTGGCTTGGCGTGGCCGTCGGCAATGCCGATGACCGCCACGTCGACCTCGTGGCTGGTACGGGTTTTCGGGTCGTGCACGATGCCGTGGCCGACCCGGGCGGGCAGACCGCCCAGACGCTCAGGGTCCGCGTGGTGCAGGGCCCATTCGCGGCAGACCTGCTCGAAATGGGGGCCGAGAACGTTGCTGACGAAGCGTCGGCGGCTGGCCTGCCAGACCCGAGCCGCACTGCCGGGGCGTTCGAGCTGGTCCCAGACCGGGCGCATGATCGCATGGTGGAAGGCGATCAGCGGTTCGGCGATGCGGTAGGTGGGACGGTTTTCGCGGAAGGCGTCGGCGTCCCGGTGCAGCAGTCCGGCGTCCTCCAGGACGTTGATGGGGTGCGCGAGGTCGGTGGCCTTGCGCTCCAGGTAGCCCGCCATACCACCGCGGGTGGCGTTGCCGTCGGCGACGGCGGCCAGGACGGACAGGTACAGGGCGGTGTCGCGGAGGTCGGGTTCCTCGGCCAGCAGGTAGCGGGCCTCGCGGAAGAGAGGGGATTCGGGGTTGAGGACGGTGCGGACGACCCAGTCGTCGAAATCGTCCGGTCCCTCGGGAGAGTCGCCGCGGGCGAACTCGCGCCGGTAGGCCGGGGTGCCGCCGACGATCGCGTTCACCTTCATCGCCAGGTGGGGATCGGTGATACCCCAGAATTCCGCGGCGAGGCGATGGTCGAGTGGGCGGACGATCAGTTCCAGGCCCGCGCGTCCGCGCAGGGGCGCGTTGCCCGACAACAGCCGGCCCATGAAGGACAGGGCCGAGCCGCACAGCAGGAGCCGAGTTCGGGAGGCGGTGCGCTGGTCGCGCAGGGGACGCAGCGCCTCCTGGATGATCGATGGCAGTTCGGGGTTGCCCTTGGCGAGGTAGGGAAACTCGTCGATCACCACGGGGACGGGCCGCTCGGAGCCGAGTGCGAGCAACTCGTCGACGGCCTCCGACCAGTTGGCGAAATGGAAGGGGCTGGCCGGGCGTACGTGGGCGGTCAACGCGGTACTGATCCGGCGCAGCGACTCGGCGTCGGCGGCCTCGGTGGCGCCGAAGTAGAACCCTCCGGTGGCCCGGCAGGCGGCCTCCAACAGGAAGGTCTTGCCTTGGCGGCGACGTCCGGAGACCACGCCAAGGGTCGCGCCGGGCTGCGGGTCGGCGATGAACCGGCTCAGTGCCGACCACTCGAATTCCCGGTCGAACATCTCGGCGGGCTTCTTCACCTGCGGCCCCAGAAACTAGGAGTACATTTTCATTAAGTGTACTTCATATTCTGCAGATGTGGCGTGTGCCGCGCGGCCGGGGTCTGGTTCGGGCGGCACAGAAGGCAGGTGAAGGTGAGCACGGTCCCGCCGAGCACACCTACGACCGCAGCAAGGAGGAGCTGTGAACCACTCCGAGTGGAAGACCCGCGGGACGCGGAAGCTCCTGGGGGAGCAGGTGGAGGAGTCTTCCGCGTACGTGGAGGCCGGGTACGCGTTTGCTCTTGCCCAGGCCGTCCATGACCGCCGTACGGCGCTCGGTCTGTCGCAGGCCGAGCTGGCGCGGCGGGCAGGTATGACCCAGCCGCAGATCTCCAATATTGAGGGCGGAGACTCCGTGCCCACCTTGCCGTTGCTCACCCGCCTGGCGAAGGCCATGGACGCGTCGCTGACCATCGACCTGGACGGTGACCGCTCGGCCTTCGTCTTCACCGCGCATGACAGCGGTCGGTCGGACAACGCGTCATCCGGCGGACAGTCCTCGGTGGCCTGAGCCGGAGTTGCCCTTGACCTTGACCTTCCGCCGGGCGACGCCCACGCCCGATTGCGACCTCGTACCCCCTCAATGCCCCAACCCCGCACCCCCGTCCACCGGAATCACGGCCCCCCGCACATACCCGGCCCCCGCCCCCGCCACGAACGTCACCGCGTCCGCGATCTCGTCCGGGTGGCCGAGGCGGCCCGCCGGGGTCTGGCGGAGGAGGTCGCGGCGCTGGTCGGGGGTGAGGGCGGCGCTCATGTCTGTTTCCGTGAGGCCGGGGGAGACGACGTTGCACGTGATGTCCCTTGGGCCCAGTTCGCGGGTCAGGGAGCGGGCGAAGCCGATCAACCCCGCTTTCGCCGCCGCGTAGTTGGTCTGGCCGGCTGAGCCGTGCAGGGCTGCCGTCGAGGAGATCAGGACGATACGGCCGTGGCCCTCGCGGAGCATTCCGCGTACCGCGCGCTGGGTGACCCGGAAGGCGCCGGTGAGGTTGGTGTCGATGACCGAGGCGAAGTCGTCCTCCGTCATCCGGACCAGCAGACGGTCGTTCGAGGTGCCCGCGTTGGCGATCAGGACCGTCACCGGGCCGTGTGCCGCCTCGGCCTCCTTGAAGGCCTGATCCACTTGCTGACTGTCCGTCACATCGCAGCGTACGGACAGGAATCCCTCCGACGCCGGCGGCTTCCCGTCCCGGTACGTCACCGCGACCCGGTCGCCCGCCATCGCGAAACGGCGGGCTATCGCCAGCCCGATCCCCCTGTTCCCGCCGGTGACGAAAACCGAACGGGGCGTCGCCTGCGCCATCATGGCCTCGCTCTCCAAGTTCCTCTCCTCCACCCTCTGTTCCTCCTTCTCCTGGGGTGCGTCCGCTACGCGGAGTCCACCTTCGACGGGACGGCGGTTCGCGGTTTCGGTGGCCGCGTCCGCAGGCCCACCACCGACACCGCGAAGCCGATCAGGGCCAGGGCGGCGATGGAGAGAGTGGCCGCGTACATCGCGTCGAGGAAGGCCCGGTCGGCCGTCGTCGCCAGTTCGGGCAGGTGGAGGGAGTCGGCCAGGGAGCGGGCCGCCTCCGCGGACGTGCGGGCCTGCTCCGCGGCGGGGGCGGGCAACTCCCTTATCTCGGCAGGTAGTTCGGAGGTGTCCGACATCCTCGCCCGGTACACCCCCGACAGGATCGAACCCGCCATCGCCACCCCCAGCGTCCCGCCCACCTGACGCGTGACGCTGTTGACCGCCGACCCCGCGCCCGCCAGCTGCGGCGGCACCCCGCTCATCATCACGGCCGTGACCGGCGTGCCGACCAGGCCCATGCCGAAGCCCTGGATCCACAGCAGCGTGGCGATGAACCAGATCGGGGTTCCGCCGTCCAGCCAGGCGTACGCGATGTACGTGACCGCCGTGGCCAGGACCCCCGCCGCCACCGTCCAACGGGCTGTGAGCAGGCGGCTCATCGCCGGGGACGCCTGGCTGCCCAGGACTATGCCGATCGCGGCGGCGATCATCACCGTCCCGGCGTCGGCGGGGGAGAGGCCGCGCGGGCCCTGGAGGTAGAAGGCCGCGTAGAAGAGGTGCCCGGCCAGGGCCATGAACGCGATCAGCAGCACGACGCTGCCCGCCGCGAACCCGGGCTGCCGGAACAGCCGTACGTCCAGACTGGGGGCCGGTGACTTGCGCTGACCGGCCACGAACGCGGCCAGCAACGCGCCGCCCAGGAGGAGGGGGAGGAGGACGTGGGGGCCGTACCAGGTCCGGCCGTTGCCCAACTCGATGATCCCGTAGACGACTCCGCCGAGGCCCACGACCGACAGGGCCAGGCCGGGGAGATCCAACTGTCGGCGTCTCGGACTCTTCAACTCCGGTACGACGGCCGCCACTCCGGCCATGCACAGCGCCACGATCGGCACGTTCACGAGGAACACCGAGCCCCACCAGAAGTTGCTGAGCAGCGCCCCGCCGACCACCGGGCCCACGGCCACGCCCAGGCCGCTGGACGAACTCCAGATCGCGATCGCCCGCGTGCGTTTCTCCTCCGGGGTGCTCTGCACGATCACCGACAGCGTCGCCGGCATGAGCAGTGCGCTGCCCGCGCCCATCACGGCCCGCGCCACGATCAGCCAGCCGGGGGAGGAGACGAACGCGCCTGCTCCCGAGGCCGCGCCGAACAGCGCCAAGCCTGCCAGGAGCGTGGTCCGGGGGCCGAAACGGTCGGCCAGCGCGCCGCCCGCGAACAGGGCGCCCGCGAAGACGAGGGTGTACGCGCTCGCCACCCACTCCAACTCGGCCGGGGACGCGCCCAGTCCGTCGGCCGGGTCGGCCAGGGTGGTGACGGCGACGTTGAGGACCGAGGTGTCCAGCCAGATCAGCATCTGCGCGCAGACCACGACCAGGAGGACCGGCCAGGACGACCGGGGCTTCCCCGTACGGCTCGCACCGCCCGTACTGCCTGTACTGCCCGTACCGCTCACTCTCACTTTGCCCATCGGACGACGCCTCCGTTGCCCTCGTATGCGCGTAGCGCTCGGTCGATCAGGGCGTCCGCCGCGCCCGTGTAGCGGGTCGGGTCGAGCAGGTCCGAGAGGTGGGCTGGGGTGAGGTTCCCAGACAACTCCTCGTGCGTAGTGAGGAGTTCGGTCAGCGGGCGGCCCGTTTCCGCCGCCTCCGCCGATGTCGTCGCGAGGAGCTTCTTCGCCTTCGCCTTGCCGAGTACCGGGGCCAGTGCCACCGCCAAGCGCTCGGTCACGACGGCTCCGCCCGTCAGGCGGAGGTTGGCCAGCATGCGGTCCGGGTGGACGATCAGGCCCTCCGCCAGCTCCACCGCCGTGTACGCCGCGCCGCCCGAGAGGCGCAGTGCCTCCCGCAGTGGCTGCCATTCGGCGTGCCACGCCCCGGCCGGGCGTTCGTCCTCGGCCAGCAGGCACTGCGCCAACACCACTGCGTACGCCGGGACTTGGCGAGCCGCCGACACGATGAGCGTCGCGAGGGCCGGATTGCGTTTCTGCGGCATCGCCGACGAGGCTCCGCGTCCTGCCGCCGCCGGTTCGGAGACCTCGCCGATCTCCGTACGGGACATTGTCTGCACGTCCAGCGCGAACTTGCCGAGCGCTCCGGTGACCAGCTGAAGTACCGCACCCAGTTCGGCGATCGGCGTGCGTACGGTGTGCCAGGGGAGCGTCGGTTCGGCCAGGCCGAGGGCCTTCGCGAAGGGGGTCAGCAGCTCGACTCCGCCCGCACCCTCGGACGCTCTTGCCTCCCCGCCGTCGAGGGCCGCGTACTCGCGGTACGCCGCCAACGTGCCTGCTGCACCGCCGAGTTGGGCTGGAAGCGTGGCCGCCACCGCCACTACTCGCGTACGGGCGTCCATGACCAGTTGGAGCCAGGTCGCCGCCTTCAGACCGAGGGTGGTGGGTACCGCGTGCTGGGCCAGGGTGCGGCCGGCCAGCACGGTGTGGCGGTGGGTGTCGGCGAGTGCGGCCAGGGCGGCCGCTGTGCGTTCCAGGTCGGTGGAGATCAGGGTCAGGACGCGGCGGGCGATCAGCATCGCCGCCGAGTCGAGGATGTCCTGGCTGGTCGAACCCCGGTGGACGTACTCGGCGGCGGCCGGATCCTTGGCGGCCACCGCTTCGGTGAGGGCGGGGACAAGGGCCACGACCGGATTGGCGGCGGCCCGGGCCGCGTGCGCCAGGGCGACCAGGTCGAGGCGGTCCGCCCGGGCCTCCGAGACGATGGCCGCCAGAGCGGCCGCCGGTGTCAGGCCCACCGCGAACTGGGCCTGGGCCAAGGCCACTTCCACGTCCAGCATGGCCTGGAGCCACGCCTCGTCGGTCACCTCGGCCGCCGCCGGCGTACCCGCCCAGGTGGGGGCGAGCAGCCCCGCGTCGGTGCCGACGGAGGACGCGGACACCTTCCTCCCGCTCATGCTCATCGGCTCACCGACTCCCTGCACCTGATGTCTGACCGATCATCAATTCGGATGTGTGCGACGGCACTTCCGGCTCCGCCAGCCCCAGCACCGCCCGCGCGATCGCGTCCGAGTCCTCCAGCGTCACCGAGCCCACGCCAGGTCTGATGCCGACCGCCGTCACCCAGCGCACCCCCTCCGTCGGCACCCCGAAGGCGAACCGGCGCGGATGCGGACGCCCCGACGCGTCCAGCAGCCGGGGAGCGCCGTCGGTCACCGCCATCCCGCCCGACTCGTACGCCTCGTTCGACTTACGGCCACCCGGTCGGTACGGGACGCATTCGCCCTCCGCCAGCAGCCCCCGCACCAGCGGATCGGCGCTGCGCCGCACGTCGATGTCGGGCAGCCGCGCCTCGACGAGAGCCCTCACCAGTACCGGTGCCTCCGACACCCCCTCCGCGTCCACGAGGAAACCGGCCTCACGGACACCCCCTCCTTGACCCCCGTCGCCCGCCATCCGCACCCGCATCCCCGGCCCCACCACCTGCACCACCTCCGCCTCGATCAGCGCGATCAGCTGCTCGATCCGGAACGCGGGCGGGCCGATCGACGTGAACGCGTTCAACGGCGTGTACCAGCCGTCCAGTTCGGTCCGGTACGACGCACCGGAGACCCCGCCGTGGTCGACCACCAGCCGGACCTCGTTGCGCAGATCCCGGAGCGCGTCCAGCGCCGCCTTCAGCGGGCCGTTCACATTGCCGAGACGGGCGGCGACGACATCCCGGCGCAGATACCCGAGCAGCCACTCCCGGAAGTCGGCGCGGGAGGTGAAATGCCGTTCCCCGTACGGGCGTTCAACGCGCCGCCAGTCCCAGCGCTCGTCCGGCGGTACGTCGTACCGGTCGAGGAGGACCGGCTCGGGATCGCGCCCTGCGAAGCAGGACCGTACGAACTCCGCTGCCGCCCAGGGTCCTTGGGCGGCACGGATCCACGCCTCGTAGTAGACGGTCCGAACCTCGCGGTCGATCAGCGGCCAGATGTCCGCGCGGAAGCCGACCGGGCGCCGCCGAAGTCCGGCGATGACCTCCGGGGTGAGGAAGCGCGGGTGGTGGCGGCCGAGCGCGCCCTTCTCGTTCTCGCCGCGCGCGTGGTACGGCACCCCGCGCCGCGAACCGGCGTACAGCACAGGCTCGTTGCCGCTCGGGATGTAGACGAGACCCGCACCCCGGTCGCCCTGTTTGAAGGTGCCGCCCCGGCCTTCGGTGAGCAGCGCCAGCTGGTCGAAGAAGTTCAGCCCGAGCCCGCGCAGGGCGACCGGGGCGCCCGGCTGGATACCGCTCAGATCGGCGTCGGCAGGGTTGGCGGGACCGACGTAGGCCAGACCGGTGTGCCCGGCGGCGAAGGAGCGCAGCCGGCGTTCCTCCCCGCCCGGGGTCAACTCACCATGCCCCAGGGCCAGTACGACCGAGTCCATCCCGGCCAGTCGGCCGCCGTCCGCCAGGGTCACCGTCTGGCGTCCGTCCGGGGTGTCGGCCAGGGCGACGGCGGTCGAGCGGTGCGTGTGGACCGTGACCCGGTCGGGAGCCGTGCGTAACAGGTGCCGGAAGACCCACTCCAGGTAGTGGCCGTGGAAGGCGCGGGTCGGATACGTGTCCGGTCCCAGTTGCCGTGCCTCCGCCAGGACCCGGGCCGGGTACGACCCGGGTCCCAGGGCGCGCGCCCACTCGTACAGGCTCGGGCCCGGTATCGACGGGCCCGCGCACGGCACGCTGTCGTCGGTGAACAGGGTGACCTGGGAGGCGACCGTGTTCATCAGCAGCTCGGGCGGCTGGTCGGTGCGCCACACCGCGCCCGGCCCAGGCGGGTACGGGTCGACGAGGTGGACCACGACCGGGCGGCCGGCCTGGCCCGCGTTGGCGCAGAGCCGTTCCAGGACCGAGAGCCCGCGCGGACCGGCGCCGATCACACACACGGTGAGAACCTCACCCGGACTGGGCGCGGGTTCGGTCATTCCTGGCCCAGCCCGTCGCGCCAGCTCGGCCGCACCGGCTTCCAGCCAAGTGCCGTACGAGCCAGGGCATTTGACGCCCCGGACGCCGAGGTCAACTGGTGGGCCATGAACCAGCCGAGCAGCCGGGGTGCCATCGCCGCCGGAATCGTACGAGGGGGAGGGGCGCCCAGCGCGTCGGCATAGTGGGGCAACCACTGGGCGGCGGGGGCCGGTTCGTCGTCGGTGATGTGGAGGGCCCCGGTGGCCCCCGAGGACTCCACGGCCGCCACCGCCGCCCCCACGGCGTCCTCCACATGCAGGAACGAGGTGATGCCGGCCCCGCCCTCGGGCAGCGGCAACTTCCCCGCCAGCACTCGCTCAGCCGTCCCGCCGCCGGTACGGGCGTACGCGGTGCCGGGGCCGTACAGCGTCCCGTACCGCAGCACCAGCCCGCTCAACTCCGGGGAGCTGTCGAGAACTTGGGACTCCAGGTCGGCTACGGCCCGTACGGTGGCCGCCCAGCCCGGGTCCGGGGCATCCACGTACAGCGGCGCGCTCTCGTCGACGACCGCCTCCCCGGTCGGTGCGGCGGCGAAGGCGATGCTCTGTGCGACCAGCCGCCGGGCGCCGGCCGCGCGGGCCGCCGCGATCAGGTTGGCGGTGCCCTTGGTGCGCAACCGGGCGGTCCGCGCGAAGGCTTCGGGCGGGTCGTCGCGCAACAGCCGTAGCGCCGACAGCTGATGAACGACGACGTCGGGGCGTACGCCCTCCATGGCGGCCAGGAGCGCGTCCCGGTCGAGGGCGTCGGCGACCACGAGCGCGTCCGCCTCGGGGGCGCGGGCCCGGGACTCCTCCCGTACCAGCGCGCTGACTTGGTGGCCGCGCGCCCGTAACGCGCCCACCAGCGGATGTCCGACCACGCCAGTGGCTCCGGCGACAAGTATCCGCACGGTGCTCAGTCCTCCGTACCGTCGTGAGGGGCGGGATGTGCGTGAGTGAGGGGGGTGCGTACGCGCATCAGCAGGCGGCACGCCTTGTCGCCGTCGCGCAGACAGGTCTCGGCGCGGTTCTCGGTCAGGGTGACGCCGAGTCCCTCGGACCAGCCCGCGTGGATGTCGGTGCACGGGCAGCGGTAGCCGTCCAGCGAACCTGCCATCCGCACCATGGTGATCGCGAAGTTCCGGCGCAGCGTGAGGACGATCAGCCCGTCGTCCCCGTTGTCCTCCTCGACTTCCGTGGAGGCGTTGCGCAGTTCCGGCGGGAACATGCGGTCGCCGCAGTCGTCGTACCGGCGGCGGAGTTCCTCCAGGTCCTTGCGGGTGTCGCCGGTGTCGGGCAGCGGGCCGGCGAGACGGCCGACGCGCTGTCCGACGTGCGTCGCGACCTTGCGCAGCGCCTCGGCGTTCAGCTCGTTCGCGGCGTCCTGCCCGAACCGACTCGCCACCGCCTGGTACCAGTTGGCGTCGTGCTGCCACCAGAGCCGGTACGCCTCACCGGCCCGGGCACGGTGGTTGACGCCTTCGGTGCCCGCGTTCATCGGCGCTCCTCGGCGGCGGGGGCGGCAAAGGAGGTGGTGAAGCGGTCGCGCATGACCCGCTTGAGGACCTTGCCGGTGGCGCCCTTGGCGACATCGTCGGGCTTCATGCGCAGGGCGCGGGTCATCGGGGGGAAGCCGGCGGCTTTGAGGGCCATGTTCACGCGCTCGGTCAACTCCCCGTCGCCGAGGCGCTCTTCATCTGCACCGTCATCTTCATTGGAGAGCTGGAGCAGCGCGTACGCGTCCGCCACTCCGTCGCCGTCCCAGTCCGCCCGTACGCCGTCCTCGGCGACCCCGACGACCGTGCAGTCGGCCAGCTCGGGCAGTTCGCGGAGCAGGAGTTCTTCGGTGCGGGTGCTGAAGACGACGCCGGCGCGGGTGCGGATGGCGTCCGGGGCGCGGTCGAGGTGGTAGAAGTTGCCGTCCTCGTCCTGGTGGGCGAGGTCGCCGGTGAGCCAGTAGCCGCCGAGGCGCATACGGTTCCAGGTCAGCGAGTCGTTCCAGTAACCGGGCGTGAGCGTCGGGGACTTGAGGCCGAGGCGGCCGATCTCGCCGGGCGGCAGCGGGGTGCCGTCCTCGGCGAGTACGGCGGCCTCCGCGAAGCTGATCGGCCTGCCGACGCAGCGCGAGTAGGCCGAGGTGTCCTTGGTGTGCCGGTTGTGGAAGACGGAGTAGCCGGCCTCGGAGGAGCCGAGCCCGTCGACGAAGACAGAGCCGTCGACCCGTACCCGCCGCAGGTCCTTGCCGATGGTCTGGTGGCTGCCGTGCCGTACGAGGGCCCGGATGTGCGCCTCGTGCGCCGCGTCCCCGGTGTTGAACCACACCTGCACGCTGGACAGATCACGGTCCGTCAGATCCTCGGCGGCCATCTCGCCGAAGGTCCCGGCGAAGGCCAGCACGGTGGTGGGCCTGAACTCCTCGATGGCGTCCAGGACTTTGGTGCCGCGCTGGCTGGAGAGGAGTTTGATGTCGGTGCGCAGGAGCAGGCAGTACAGCAGCGTCGCCACCATCGCGTTGTGCGCGCCCGGGAGTCCGACCAGGGTGCGTTCCATGTCGGTGCCGGTGGAGTAGCGGAGGCGGTGCAACTGCGCGTACATCAGCGTGCGGTGGGTGTGCGGAACTCCCTTGGGCATACCGGTGGTTCCGGACGAGTGCGAGATGAGCACCGGGTCGGTGGGGTCGTGCCGGTAGGGGTAGGCGGGCGGGAGCGAGGCGCGGTGCTCGGGGCGGATGTCGGCGGCGGTCCCACGGAAGCCGAGGCCCGAGGCCGATCCGGATGCCGACGCCAGCACGTCGTGATGCTCCCGGTCAGTGAAGGCACCCACGGCGCCCTGCCGTCGTACGTACTCCCGCGCGATGTCCGGCGGCAGGTTGCCGTTGACGAACGACGGGATCGCGCCGAGGGACGTCAGCGCGAGGAAGTTCACCGCGAACTCGGCGCTGGAGTAGGAGTGGAGGGCGACGGGGTCACGGGGGCGGACACCCTGGGCGGCGTACCAGCCGGCGTATGTCTCGACGACCTCGCACAACTCCCCGAGGGTGAGCTGAGTGGGACAACTCCCGTCGGGGGCCCGCCAGTTGCCGTCCATGCGCAGGACGACCTCGTCGAGCGGACGCTCGTACGCCGCGAGCCGCGCCAGGACGTTACCGGCGCCCAGTTCGGTGTCGGAGCAGATCCGGGCCCGCTCCTGCCTACTGATGAGCATGGGTATGGGGCTCTCTTGTCTCGGTTGTCTCGGTGTGGATGGCGGCCAGCTCGAACAGGGTCTGGATGCTGCCGAGTTGGCCGGTCGTCGTTGTGGTGGGCCGGACCGGAACCTGCGACGCCCCGCTGTCTCCGGGCCGCCCGAGCAGCACGGCCGCCGCCAGGCCCGCGGAGGCGGGAAGGGCCGGCAGCACCGGACGCCCGCTGTACTCGGCGTACTCGGCGGCCAGTTCACGGTGCACGGCGGCCACGCGCTCGCCGCCCCCCAGCTCCACACCGAGCACCAGAACCCGCTCCAGCTCCGGGTCCTCCAGCAACAGGTCGGCCATGGAGAGGAGTTCGGTCAGTGGGTCGGCGAGGGTGGAGAGGCTGAACATCTGGCCGGTGATCCCGAACTCCCGACTCATGTGCCCCAGCACGGAGTTGGCGGTGGCCTGCATGAACAGCAGCGGGTTGTGGACCCGCCCGGACACCATGCGCGAGCTGGCCAGATCGGCGGTGGTGGTGTCACCCGCCAGGCTGACCAGCGCCACGGCGGTACGGTCCCCGTCCCCGGGGCAGGCGGTCAGGCACCTTGCGGCGACCTCGTAAGCCAGCGGACTGAACGCCGACTCCACGAAGCCCGGCAGTTTCGGCAGCGCGATGTCGTCGTCCCGACCGGTGCCGTGGGTGGCGATGGCGGCGGCGAGGACGGAAAGGGAGGGGGAGGCGGGCAGGACCGCGGAGTCGGTCGTGGTCGTCATGGCCGCTCCAGGACGAGTGCGGTGTTGGCGCCCCCGAAGGCGGCGTTGATGGTGAGGGCGCGGCGAGGATCGGCGGGGCGGGGCTTGTTCGGTACGTAGTCGAGGTCGCACTCCGGGTCGGGGGTGCCGTATCCGGCGGTCGGCGGGAGTACGCCGTCCAGCAGGGCGAGCATCGTGATCACGAACTCCACGACGCCCGCGGCCTCCAGGAGGTGGCCGGTGGTGCTCTTGGTCGAGCTGACCGGTATCGACTCGGCGCGCTTCCCGAAGGCGGCACGCAGACCGCGCGTCTCGGCGCCGTCGTTGTACTTGGTGCCGGTGCCATGGGCGTTGATGTAGTCGAGGGACGCCCCGTCCGGATCCCCGGCCAGCCGCAACGCCTGCCGCGCGGCGCGCGCGAGGCCGGCACCCTCCGGGTGGGGCTGGGCGATGTGGTGGGCGTCGGTGGCGGCGCCCCACCCGACGACGGACGCGAGCGGCCGGGCCCCGCGCCGCCGGGCGTGCTCGGCGGACTCCAGCACGACGGCCGCGACACCGTCGCCGAGCAGCAGCCCACTCCGCTCGGCACTGAACGGACGTACCATCCCGTCCCGCGACAGCGCCCGCCCGGAGTCGAACTTCCCGAAGGTCTCCTCCTCGACGAGATACCCACCCGCACAGACAGCGACATCGACCCGCCCGGACGAGATCAGCCGACACCCATGAATAAGGGCGGCAGCGGAGGCGACACAGGCATTGGTGAAGGTGAGCCGGGGGCCGTTCAGACCGAGGTGGCTCGCGAGCAACTCGGCGAGCCGAGCAGGCACGGCGTCGGCGAGGTGGGAGGCGGTGTCCGCGCGGCTTCTGTCCAATTCCGCCGCGTGCAGCGCCCCGACAGGGGCGCGGGGCTGTGACATTTGCGGCTCCGCCGCGTGGGCGCGACCAGCCACAACGGACCCGCGCGCGACATACGACCCATCGCGCGCCCCAGAATCCCCGGCCCCCCGCCAATACCGGGTAACACTCCGATGATCCCCGGCAACCCCAAGCAGTACCGCAGCCTCGGCCCCCACCCCGAGCCCGGCCATGCTCAGGGCATCGTCTCCACACCGCCCGAGCGCATGCCGCAACGCCCACCCCTCCACCGCGCCGACACCGTCGGGCTCGGCTGCCGCGAACGCCGTACGGTACGGCCCGGTATCGAACCGCGTAGTGGGCCGAAACGCCGGCACCCCCGCGAACACCCCGCGCCGCAAGGCATCCGCACCCTCACCGAACGCGGTCCGGACGCCATACCCGGTGACCGCCACTTCACGACTCACCCCGAACGCCCCCTTCCTGGGCGCCCCGCAGGTATCCAGTGAGCCGCCGGAGCGACGTGAGCCCGGCGATCTCCTCGTCGCTGGGCTCGACGACCAGCCCGTACCGCTCCTCCACCACATGGAGCAGCCACACCAACCCCAGGGAATCCAGGACGAGTTCGGCGTCCTCGCCGAGATCGTCGGGCAGCCCGGGGAACACCTTCCGGTCGGACAGCAACTCCCGTACGGAGTCGATGGTGATGTCGGTGCCGGTACCGGCGGCCCCCGTACTCGTACTCATGCCTTCGCACCGCGTCGGACGACCTCGGCGACGAGCCCGCCGAGGGTCAGGGTGGCCAGGGGTTCGATGTCGGTGTCCGGGATCTCGACCCCGAACCGCGACTCCAGCCGCAGGGTGAGTTCGATCAGGCTCAGGGAGTCGACATCCAGCCCACCGACGGTCACCGGACTGTCGTCCGTGATGCCGTCGCGGCTCATCAGGATGTTCATGTCGTCAATGACCGCGCCCAGAACAAACTCGCGGATCTCGTCTTCCAAGGTAGACGTACTCATGATCAACTTCTCCAGAGAAGGGGGTAGTAAAGCGCCCCGTTTTTAGGGGCGCGAGGAACTGCGCGACAAGCCACAACGGGCCGGCAGATACCAGACAACCTGCGGAAGCGCCTTACCCGGACCCACGCAACAGGGCGGCCTGCCGCACCAACTTCCCGTTGGAAGTACGAGGCAGCGAATCCAACACCCGCACAACCCGAGGCACCTTGAAATCAGCCACCCGCTCCCGACACCACCGCACCAACTCCTCGGCGGAAGGCCGTTCGAAACCCGCGCGCAGCGCGACATACGCCTCGGTCACGCCCTCGTGAACCAGCACCGCCTGCTCAACGGCAGGATGTTCGCGGAGTACGTTCTCCACCTCGGTGAGATCCACCTTGAGCCCGCCGATGACGACGAGGGAGTCGGCCCGCCCCCGCACGAACACCGCGCCGGTCACGTCGACCTCGGCCCGGTCCCGGGTGTGCAGCCAACCGTCGGCGTACTGCGTACCGCCCGAGTCGAAGAGGTATGGCGACTCGTCGAGGGCGACGTCGAGTTCGCCCCGTTCGACACGCACCACCACACCCGGCGCCGCCCGCCCGACGGACGGCCGCAGCGTGCCACCGACGTCGATGGCGACGATGCCGGTCTCCGTGGTGCCGTACGCCTCACCCACCCCCACGCCGTACCGCCGCGCGAACTCCGCCGCGACCTGCGGGGGCATGATCTCGCCGCCCGACACCGCGACCCGCAGGTCGGGGAGGGCGCCGGGATCGGTGGCGGCGGCGAGGAGTTCGTAGTGCGTGGGGACGCCGAACACGGCGGTGATCCGGTGTTCGCGCGCGGTCCGCAGGATGTCGCGGGCGGAGACGCGGGGCGCGAAGACGACGGAGACGCCGGCGGCGAGCGAGTACAGCAGACCGCCGATCAGACCGAAGCTGTGCGCGGTCGAACTGAGCAGCAGCAGCCGGTCGCCCTTGACCGGCATACCCGGGACCCCGGCGAACCGGTCCACCTCGGTGGCGAGCGAACGGGCCGTCCTGCCGATGACTTTCGGCCGCCCGGTGGAGCCGGAGCTGAACTGGACGAGCCGGTGCCCTGTGGTGGCCGGGAGCCCGGTTCGGCGCCGCTCGGTGAGCACCTCGTACTCGGACCGGAAACCGAACGTGGCCCGGACGTTGGACCCGGCGCTGACCATGAACTGCGGCCGGCAGGAGCCGCACAGCGCGGCTACCTCCGGCGGCTTGAGCCGGAAGTCGAAGAGCAGCACCTGCGCGCCGAGCCGCCACAGGGCGAGCAGTACCTCGATCTGCGTGAAACTGGGCGGAGTCCGCAGCCCCACGGTGGAGCCCGGCCCGATGCCGTACCCGGCGAAGACGGCGGCCTGTTTGCTCACCCGCTCGCGTAACTCGCCTCGGGTGACCGTCTCCTGTTGGTGCGTCAGATACGGCAGCCGGTCGTCGTGCGCGTCGAACAGCCGCCGCACGAGATCGGTCAGGTCCGATCCCGAGCCCTTGTCTTCGAGTTCGCCCATCGAACCTCAGACCTCCTTGCAGAACTCGCCGATGGGCAGCCCCACATGGCGTTTGTCGGCGGCCAGATAGCCGAGCAACTCGTCCCCGGTCTGCAGCTCGGTGACGTTGAGGACCTTCCCGCCCGGGCCGAGCACCCGTACATGCCAGTCGTCCTGCACGGTCAGACTGACCAGCCGGCCGTCCTCGGCATGGGTACGGATCTCCAGCAGCGGCCGGGATTCGAGCTTCGCCCGCCCGACGACGACCCGCCGGGTACGCCCGTCGGCGCCGACGGCGAGCAGCGCGCTGCCCGAGCCGACCTCGCTGAGGTAGTTCGTACGGTTGTCAGGGCCGAGCGTGTACGAGTGCAGGGCACCGGCGTTGACCCGGAACGGCCTGGTCGGCATGTACGGAAGCGGGTGTGTCTCGCTGCAGCACAGCACGAACCCGGAGGAGTAGGAGCCGACGAGGATGCCCTCGTCCTCCTCGAAGTGCGAGCAGGTGTCGACACAGACCCGGTCACCGAGTCCGACGTGCCGGATGCTCTCCACGGTCAGCGTGGACAGCTCCAGTTGGGGCGTCGTCGCCTCCAACAGCCGGGCCAGCGCGAACACTTCGTCGGCGCTGCGGGGCGTGAAGAGGATGCCGTCCGAGCCGCGCTCCAGCACGTCGAAGACGATCGCCGCCTCCTCCAGACCGTCGACGACCGTCACCAGCTTGCCCTCGGCGGACTCGGCCGCCGCGAGCACGATCTCCAGCGGGATCTTGGTCGGATCGGCGAAGTGGATGACCGTGTACGGCAGCACCATGGCGCCCGCGCAGGACAGTTGGAGGGTGCGGTCGTCCCGTACGTCGATGAAGCCGGAGACCTGCTTGTCAGTGGAGGCGCGGTGATCGGAGGCGAGGGCGTCCAGCTCGTCCTGGGTGGAGAACTTCCGCAGGAGCACGTCGATTCCGGAGCCGGACGGCGAAGTACCGCCCCCGGACGGGGACTTGGCCTCCTTGTCCCCGGCCTTCGCCTCCTTCGGCTCCTTGTCGCCGAGCTTCTTCACCGCCGCAGTCGCAGGCCCCCCTGGAACCAGCACCCGCGTGACAGTCGGCGGCAAGGTCCCGAGCAACTCCGCGTCGGAGGCGACAACTCCCGCCATCCGGGCGTGGATTGCCGCGTCCACCACCGCCTGGAGCTGCGGACGGGGAACCTCACGCAGGTCGATCCATGCGAACCTCATGCCACTCCTGCCACGATCGTCGAGTAATTAGTCATGCGCATGTCACCAGGGAGTCCGTCGTTGCCGTGCACGACCGCCGACAGCCGGGACACCAGTGCGGCGGGCGCGGGGGAGGAGAAGATCCGGCGCCCGATGGCCAGCCCCCGGCAGCCGGTCGCCATCACGGCGGTGCCGTACTCGACGAGGTCGGTGCCGTCCGGGGGGCCGCCGGCCGCGAGGACGGGGATCGGACTGTTGGCCACCACCTCGGCCATCCGCTCGATCGGCAGGGCGACGGAGGTCTTCACCATGTCCGCGCCCAGGTCGGCGGCGACGTTGGCCAGGTGGGAGAGAAGGGCCGGGTCGCGCGGGTCCTCGATCCGGGGGCCGCGCGGATACACCATCGCGATGAGCGGCATGCCCCACGCGTCGCAGGACCGGGCCACCGCCCCCAGGTCGGCCAGTTGCTGGGCCTCGGTGTCCGAGCCGATGTTCACATGGACGCTGACCGCGTCCGCGCCGAGTGTCAGCGCCTCCTCGACGTCGGCGACCAGCACCTTGGCGTGGACGTCGGCGGAGCAGGCGGTGCTGGCGCTCAGATGCACCACGAGCGCGCAGCTCCTCAGGATGTCCGGGGAGAAGGAGCGGGCGCGTCCCTTGTGGACGATGATCCCGTCGGCGCCGCCGGCCACCAGGGCCCGCAGCAGGTCGTCCCATTTGTCGGCGGGGACGATTGGACCGTCCGAAACGCTGTGGTCGAGAGGTATGAGCAGATGGCGGTCGTCACCCGCGAGCGAAAGTCTTCTCAAGCGTAATTGCTTGCCCGTTTTCAGCATGGGAATTGTGATTCTCCGTGTCCGAAAATCGATGGTTGTAGAACTTTCAAGTTATGCGGACACGAGCATTCTCGTGTGACTGCTGGTTGGCAAGGTGTAACCGTCGGTAAATTTTTATACGGCTGGCGGCATGAATATTGACAGCCAATTGACAGGAAGTGTTTCTTGTCGAAATTTAATATCGATGATTAGGGTGACTCCCCTCCCCAATCAGGACCACCTCAGGACCTGGAAGTGACCCCCCATGCCTGAATTACCGACAATGACCGTTTCCCCACAACGGTCGGAAAAGACCGAGGCGCCGAAAGTCGCCGTCGCGAGTCTCGTCGGCACGACGATCGAGTACTACGACTTCGCCGTGTACGGCACCGCCTCCGCACTCGTCCTCGGCCCCGCCTTCTTCCCCTCCGGCAACGCGACCCTCTCGTCCCTGGCCGCGTTCCTCACCTTCTCCGCGGCGTTCCTCTCCCGCCCCCTCGGCGTCGTCCTGTTCGGCACGATCGGTGACCGGCTCGGGCGAAGACAGGCCCTGGTCGTCTCCCTGCTGCTGATGGGCGTGGCCACGGTCGGCGTGGGTCTGCTGCCCACGTACGAGACCGCCGGACTCCTCGCCCCCGTACTGCTGGTGACACTCCGTCTGCTCCAGGGCGTCAGCATGGGCGGCGAGTGGGGCGGGGCGGTGCTGCTCGCCGCCGAACACGCGCCGCCGGGCCGCCGCGCGCTGTACGCGTCGATCCCGAACATCGGCCCCTCGCTCGGCTTCCTGCTCTCCACCGCGGTCATCCTGCCCACCATGAACATCGTGGGCATGGAGGGCTTCACCGACTGGGCCTGGCGCATCCCGTTCCTGCTCAGCACCGTGCTCGTCGTGGTCGGCCTGTGGGTGCGGGCGACGGTGTCCGAGTCCCCGGTCTTCAAGGCCAGGACACACACGCCCCAGCCTGAGTCGGCGCCCCGCTTCCCGCTGGGCACGCTCGTCAAGCAGTACCCCGGCCGGCTGCTGCTCGGCACCGGCGCGGCGATCGGCGGCTCGGCCGTCTACTACCTGACGATCGTCTACAGCCTCTCCTACGGCCCACAGCAACTCGGCATCCCCCGGAACACGATGCTGACGGCGGCGAGCATCGGCGCGGCGGCCGGAATCGCGATCACCCTCCCGGTGGCCAGGCTGTCCGACCCGATCGGCCGCCGCCCGCTGATGCTGGCCGGGGCCGTCGGCAGCGTGGTGTGGGCGATACCCATGTACGCCTCGCTCAGCTCACGCAACGGGCTGGTGATCACCGGCGCCTACACGGTCGGCCTGATGTTCCTCGCGCTGATGTTCTCCCCGGTGGCGGCCTTCCTCCCGGAACTGTTCCCGGCCCGGATGCGCTACACCGGCGCCTCCGCCGCGTTCATCCTGGCCAACACCTTCGGCGGCGGCTTCGCCCCGTCGGTCGCCACCTGGCTGAACAGCCACTGGGAATCCCCGCTGGTCCTCGGCTTCTACACGGGTGGCCTCTGCCTGGTGAGCCTCCTGTGCCTGCTGGCGCTGCCGGAGACCCGGGAGCACGAGTTCGACGCCTGAGGCCGACAGGGGGCCAGGAGTCAGAAGTCCCGGGCTCCTGGCCCCTTTCCTCCTTTCCTCCTTTTCTCCTGTCCTTTGTCCCCTGTCGGCTCAGCTCTCGGCTCAGCGGGAGGTGAGGGAGGTCTCGGACTCGACGCGGGTGAGCTTCTCGGGGTTGCGGACGTAGTAGAGACCCGTGACCCGGTCGTCCTCCATCCGGACGGCCAGTACGCCGTCGATCACGCCGTCCACGCGCAGGACGAGCCCGGGGTTGCCGTTGACCGTCGTGGGCTCACCGGTGAGAGTGCCGCCGGCCTTGCCCGCGCTGCCCGCCATGTAGCGGAGCACCTTGTCGACGCCGACGACCGGCTTCAGGGCCGCCATCCTGAGCCCGCCGCCGTCGCTGACGAAGACGACGTCCGGGGCGAGCACGTCGAGCAGCCCCTGGAGGTCCCCGGTCGCGAGCGCCCGCTGGAACGAGTCCAGCGCCGCCCGGGTCTCCTCCGGGGAGACGGGTGTGCGCGGTCGGCGGGCGTCGACGTGCTTGCGGGCGCGGTAGGCCATCTGACGGGTCGCGGAGGGGGACTTGCCGATCACGGCCGCGATGTCCTCGTAGCCGAAGTCGAAGACCTCGTGCAGGACGAAGACGGCGCGCTCGGTCGGCGAGAGGGTTTCGAGGACGAACATCAGGGCGAGCGACAGGCTCTCGGACAGCACGACGTCCTCGGCCACGTCCGGCGCGGTGAGCAGCGGCTCGGGCAGCCAGGGTCCGACGTAGGACTCCTTGCGCCGTTTCAGGGTGCGCAGCCGGTTGAGCGCCTGGCGGGTCGTGATCCGCACCAGGTACGCGCGCGGGTCGTGCACCCCGGCCAGGTCGACCTCGGCCCAGCGCAGCCAGGCCTCCTGGAGGACGTCCTCGGCGTCCGCCGCCGAGCCGAGCATCTCGTAGGCGACGGTGAACAACAGGTCCCGGTGGGCGACGAAGGCCTCGGTCGCGGGGTCGATGACCGGGCCGGGGTCGGGGACAGGGTCGGTGACGTGGTCGTCCATGTCGTGCGCTTACCTCTCTCGCGGTCGGTCCCCCATGCCGGACGGACAGCCAGACCCTAGGCCGCGGGCCGGGCGTCGGACGGTGTCGTGCGGCCGGTGGTGTCGCCGGGGGACACGCGGGCCGGGCGCGAACTTGCCTTGCGTGCCCCGGACACCAGCTTGTTGAGGGTGAACCGGCAGGCGATCTCCTTGACGCCGGCACCGGTCCGCCCGCTGATGCTGAGTGCGTTCACCTTGTCGTTCGGGTACGAGAACTGGGTGACGCCCTCCTTCCGGCCGAGGCTGAGGCACTGCCCGGCGAAGAACATCCGGACGGGAGCGGGCGTCTTCCCCGCGATCCGGCGCAGGATCGTGTCGGCGGCGGCCGGGCCCAGCTGTACGGCGGCCTGGCAGCTCATCCGGAACGGGTGGTCCGGCATCACCCCCGCGTCCCCGGCGGCGACGATGCGCTCGTCGTCCACGCTGGTCAGCGTCGTGTCGGTGAGCAGCCGGCCCGCGGAGTCGGTGCGCAGCCCGCTGCGGGCGGCCAGGTCCGGAACCCGGAAGCCCGCCGTCCAGATCGTCACCGCGCCGGGCACCTCGCGGCCGTCGCCCAGCCGTACGCCCTCGCCCGTCACCTCCGTCACCTGTGCGCCGGGGCCTTCGAGGACGGTCACCCCCAGCCGGGCGAGCCGGCGGGCGACCGGGCGGCGGACCCGGGCGTGCAGGGAGGGGCCGAGCACGCTGCCGCAGACCAGGGTGACCTTGCGGCCCGTCTCCGCCAGCTCGGCGGCGGTCTCCAGGCCGGTCGGACCGGCCCCGACCACGGTCACCGAAGCCGACGCGGGTGCCGCGTCGAGCGCCGACCGGAGTCGTTCGGCGCCCTCGAGGTCGGACACCCAGTGGGCGAACTCCGCCGCTCCGGGCACACCGGGATCGGCGGCGCCGCTGCCCACCGCGTAGACGAGGTAGTCGTACGAGAGCGGGTCACCGCCCGCCAGCGACACCCGGCGCTCGGCGGCGTCGATCCGGGTCGCGCTGTCGACCACCAGCCGGACGTTCCCGCCCAGCACCTCGCCGAAGCCCTCGACCGCGTCGTCGGAGCCGGTCACGAGCTGGTGCAGCCGGATCCGCGAGACGAACTCGGGCCGCGGATTGACCAGGGTCACCGACACGCCGTCGCGCCGAGCCAGACGGTTGGCGGCCGTCACACCTCCGTACCCTCCGCCGACCACGACCACCTCGACGTTCTTGTCCATGATGTCTCCCTAGTGCTGTCGCCCCGTCGGCATGGAGACACCGCAGCCTCCTCCGGCGTAACAACCCACGGATGAGACCTGGCCCACATCGCACGCGGCGCAGGTCAGTGGGCGGGGAGGCCCGCCGAGGCGAGCCACTGGGTGGCGATCAACGCGGCCACGGCCAGCGCCGTGACCCACGCCAGGTGCCGGTTCGTCCGCGGCCCGTGCAGTGGTGCCTTCGTCATGTCCTACTCCCTCGCGGCTCGTGTCACCCCGCGCATCTGCCCGGGTCCCGGCAGCCCAATCTGCTGCCTCGGAGGGCACCGCCGCCTCGGCCGAACGGCCGGAACCCACGGACCAAAACCCCCTCTGTACTGGCCGAACGGTGGAGGCGGGGGTTCCACGGCGGACGGAAGACTGATCTCTCGTCAGAAACACGTCGGATCTTTTTCCAACCCGGCACCACCCCCGTCCGTCTCTAGGCGCGAGTCGTCCGGCGTTCGCGGGACGGCTTCCTTCCGAAGCCTTCCGATTCCGAAGTGTCAGGAGTACAGGTGGAGTTACGCGCAAGACCAAGGCGTGCGGTCGTGGCGGCGGGGGTCGCCTCCACGGCCCTTCTGCTGGCCGGTGTGCCGGGTGCGGAAGCCCAGGACGCCGGCGGCGCCAGTACGGTCAGTACGGCGGAGGCGGGTGCCGGCAAGGCGGCCGGTTCGGCCGAGGCCGTGAAGACAGTCACCCTCGTCACCGGTGACCAGGTCATGGTGGACGGTGCCGGAAAGGTCACCGGCGTGGTGCGCGCGGAGGGCCGGGAGCGGGTGCCGTTCTCCGTCCGGGAGGTCGACGGACACACCCGGGTGGTGCCCGGTGACGCCGAACTGCTGCTGGCGCAGGGCAAGTTGGACGCCCGGCTGTTCGACGTGACCCAGCTGGTCGCCGACGGGTACGACGACGCGGGCCGTACCGACGTACCGCTGATCGTCACGTTCAAGGGCAAGAAGGCGCCCTCGATGTCCCCGTTCACGGGAGCCGGGGCGAAGATCGGCCGGGCGCTTCCGGTGGTCAACGGCAAGGCGATGCGTCCGGCGAAGAAGCGCGCCACCGAGTTCTGGAACGCCGTCGCCGGTGACCAGACGGAGGGAACGGCGGAGTTCACCGCCCCCACCGCCGTCGAGAAGGTGTGGCTGGACGGGCGGCGCAAGGCCAGCCTCGACAAGAGCGTCCCGCAGATCGGCGCGCCGACCGCCTGGGCCGCCGGGTTCGACGGCACCGGCACCAAGGTCGCCGTGCTGGACACCGGCGTGGACAAGGCCCACGCCGACCTCTCCGACCAGGTGATCGCCGAGCAGGACTTCACCGGTTCCGAGTCCGGCCCCGCCGACAAGTTCGGCCACGGCACGCACGTGGCGTCCATCACGGCCGGTACGGGCGCGAAGGACGGCGGCAAGTACAAGGGTGTCGCCCCGGGCGCGAAGATCCTCAACGGCAAGGTTCTCGACGACGACGGGGGCGGCTTCGACTCCGGGATCATCGCGGGCATGGAGTGGGCGGTGGCGCAGGGCGCCGACGTCGTCAACCTCAGCCTCGGCGGTACGGACATGCCGGGCATCGACCCGATGGAGGAGGCGGTCAACCGGCTCTCCGCCGAGTCCGACTCGCTCTTCGTCATCGCGGCCGGCAACGAGGGCGAGTTCGGCGAGAGCACCGTAGGTTCGCCGGGCAGCGCGGACGCCGCGCTCACCGTGGGTGCCGTCGACAAGGCCGACGCGCTCGCCGACTTCTCCAGCCGTGGCCCGCGCGTCGGGGACGGCGGGGTCAAGCCCGACCTGACCGCACCCGGTGCCGCCATCACGGCCGCCGCTGCCGCCGGCAGCAAGCTGGAGGAGTTCTACCCCTCCGACATACCCGGCTACCTCACCCTCGACGGCACCTCCATGGCGACCCCGCATGTCGCGGGCGCCGCCGCGATCCTCGCCCAGCAGCACCCCGACTGGACCGGCGAGCGCATCAAGGCGGTCCTCACCGGTTCGGCCAAGCCGGGCGCGTACACCTCCTTCCAGCAGGGCACCGGCCGTACGGACCTGGTCCGGGCGCTGGAGCAGGGCGTCGTCACCGAGCAGCAGCCGCTCGACTTCGGTCTCCAGCAGTGGCCGCACGGCGACGACGCTCCGGCGACCAAGGAGGTGACGTACCGCAACCTCGGTACGGAGCCGGTCACCCTGGACCTGTCGGTCGACGCCCTCTCGGTGGACGGCAAGCCCGCCGCCGAGGGCATGTTCGAGGTCTCACCGAAGCAGCTCACCGTCCCGGCGGGCGGCGAGGCGAGCGCCTCCGTCACCGCCGACACCCGCGCGGGCACCACCGACGGCTCGTTCGGCGGCTCGGTGCAGGCCGTCTCCGCCGACGGGAAGGTCCAGGTGCGGACCGCTGTCGGTGTGGAGCGCGAGGTCGAGTCGTACGACCTGACGATCAAGCACCTCGACGAGAACGGCGAGCCGATCGGCGACGCCGCCACCTCGATCAGCGCCATCCACAGCGACTTCTACGCCGACCTCGCCGACGAGCAGGACGGCGAGCTGACCGTACGGGTGCCCAAGGGCGTCTACACGCTGAACGGGGTGATCCATCCCTCCTACGAATCCGCCGAGCACGCCATCCTGGTCCAGCCGATGATGACCCTGGACAAGGACACCACCGTCACCATCGACGCCCGGCAGGCGCGGCCGGTGAAGGTCACCGTGCCCGACGCGGCGGCCGAGAACACTGAGGCCTCGGTCCTCTTCAGCTACGACCGGGGCGGTGACCTGGGCGCGGCCACCATGGAGTACCTCCTGCCGACCTTCGAGGGCACCACGTTCGGACAGCTCGGACCCGAGCCGACCGCCGACGGCACGTTCGCCGTGTACGCCGGTGACTGGACCCGCGAGGACGACGAGGGCCGGCCCGTCACCTACCACCTGGCCTGGAACCGCACCGGCAAGCTGGACGGCTTCGCCGCCACCGTCGAGCAGAACCAGCTCGCCAAGGTGGACCTCCAGGCGGGCGTCCCCGTCGGCGGCAGGGGCGTCCAGATCGAGGTGACGCCGCACACACCCGACGGCGACCTGATCTTCGGCGCCAATGACCTGCGGGGCGACCTGCCGATACGCACCACCGACTACGTCCTCGACAACGAGGTCAAGTGGTCCTTCCGTATGTGGCAGATGTTCGGCGAGGACCGCGACAGGCACTCCGAGACCTTCCTGATGCGGATGCCGCGAACCTGGGAGGCCGGACGGAGCTACACCGAGCGGTTCAACGTCGGCGTCTTCGGCCCGGTCCTGCCCGCCGCGGGCGACCTCGGACCGGAGCGGGGACTGCCCGGCATCGTGCGGTACGGGAACACCATCAGGGCCTTCCTGCCGCAGTTCGGCGACGGCTCCGGCCACTGGGGCCTCAGCGACTACACCTCGGTGACGAGCTCGCTCCAGGCGGACGGCAAGGAGATACCCGACGACTACGGCTACTCGCCGATCGACCTCACCGAGTACACGGTTCCTGCCAAGGACAGCGCGTACAAGCTGATCGTGGACGCCTCACGTGATCCGGCGGTGTACCCGGTCAGCACCCGCGTCCGGACGGAGTGGACCTTCCGCTCCGCCACCACCGCCGAGGACGAGAACACCGGGCTGCCGCTGTCGGTGGTCCGCTTCTCGCCCGACCTGAGCCTGTCCAGCACGGCGAAGGCGGGGCAGCGGTTCTCGGTGCCCTTCACCGTCGAGGGCGCGGCAGCCGGCCAGCGGCCCGCCAAGCTCGCCTTCGAGGTCTCGTACGACGACGGCGCCACCTGGCAACACGCCAAGGCCGTCGGTACGCACCTGGCGCTGACCCACCCGGCCACGGCCGGCTCCGTCTCGCTGCGCGCCAAGCTGACCGACCGGGCCGGCAACACCCTGGTCCAGACGATCGAGCGCGCCTACCTCACAACCCTGTAACTGTCACAGAACTCTCGTTCGGGGCGGTGTCGAAACCGCCCCGAACGGGGACAGCCATAGGGTGCGGCCGGGGGGCCGCGGGGGACCGGCGACAGGGGGAACGCCAGGTGTTGACGCCTCGATGGAGTGTGTCCCGGCTCAGATCACCCTTACCTCGATCGTCCTTGCCCCGGTCGTTCCTGCCCCGATCCTCCTTGCGTGGGCGCGTCACCCTGTTGTGCGCCCTCCTTCTCCTCGTTGGCAGCCCCTGGGGGCAGGACCGCGTGGAGGACCTCTACCTCGACCACTACGACGGCGAGATCACCCGCTGGCTGGTCGAGGGAGCGTTCGTCCCCAGGTGGGACCTCTCGCCCGACGCGTACATCGACTACCTCGGCACGTCCATGCTGGTCGTGCAGGACCTCAGCGTCGTCCTGCTGCTCATGGCGCTCGCCCGCGTGATGTCGCGGTCCCGGACCCGGGGGCTGTCCGGCTGGAGCCGCTGTCTCGTCGCGGCCGTGCTGGTGTCGGAAGCCGTGGCCCTGCTGCGCTGGTGGATGCTCGACACCTTCGTCGACGGCCTGGAACTGCCCTCCGCCGGACTGCGGACCGAACTCCTGCACGCCCCCCTCGCCTTCGGCCTGCTGGCCGGTGTCCTGCTCGCCCTTCTGACCGCCGGACCGCCACGTGTACGGATCACAGGGTCGGCCGGTGCCACCGGGGCGCCGTTCCGCCTGAGAAAGGGAGGTGTCGCCATGACGACCCCGCAGGCGCACATGCCGGTCGGGAGCATGCCGGGTGATGTCACCCGGTATCTGTGCGCCGCGGCCTACGTCGACGAGGAGTTCGCCGACCGGGTGGTGGACGGGGTGCTCGCGGACGAGGCCAGTGCCGTCGCGCCCTCGCCCGGTGTCGACCTGGTGGCGGTGGCCCACCACTGCCTGGCGGCACAGGAGATCCGCCGTCGCCGCGATCTGCGGCTGGCGGGCGCCTTCGCGGTCGTGGCGGTGCTCGCGCCGCTGTGGCTGCTGTTCAGCGCGGTGTTCCTCTCGTTCACCGCGAGCGTGGGCCGCTCCCGGCCCAGCCACGCCACTCGGGGCCAACACCAGCCCGGCAACAGGGCGTTGGCGAGCACGGTCGTCACCGCGGCGGTGGCGGTGCCCTTCGCCTTCCCCCTCGCCGCCGCCATCGCGTCCCTGCCCGTGTCCGGGTTCATGGCCTGGCTGCTCGGCGCCTACCTGGCCGGGGTGCCGGCCGTGCTCGCGTCCGTCGGCGCGGTCGTGTTCGCATACGTGACGGTCGTACGGCACGACCTCGGCATCGACCTGCTGCTGCGCACCACCATGACCCGTACGGCGTTCGCCCGGCGCCGGCTGCCGGCCCTGCCGCTGAAGCAGTGGATCGTCGACCGGATGGCGGTCGTCAAGGAGGCACGGGACGGCAACGTCACCGTGTACAGCGGGTTCTCACCGTTCGTCGGCTACGCGCCGCCCGCCTCCACCTGGTCGGTCGCCGTGCCGCTCCTGCCCGCCGACGACCCGGTCGACAAGCGCCCGCGCCCCGGTGGTCCGGTTGCCTTCACCGTCGTCGAACTCGTCGCCCACGTACGCGAACACCTCCGCACGGTCGCCGCGCGCGACGGCGCCGACGGCATCGCCGACACCGCGCCGAAGCCCCCGGCGTCCCCCGAATCCCTCGGTTCCCTCACTATCGAGGACCGGGTCTTCGTGGACGGCACGACCATCGGCGACGACGAACGGTTCATGACGAGCGCCGGCCTGACACCGGCCACGCGGCTGCCGGCCGAGGCGGTCGAGGAGATCATGCTGCGTCCGACGGGCACGGTCCGCCACCATCTGGCGGTCCATGTGCCGCTGTGGGGCGGCGACGTGGTGCCGAGCGTGCTGCTGCACTTCTCGACCGAGGGCAAGACGTTGCACCTGCACTGCGGCAACCATGTGCTCGGTCCGGTGGGCGCCGTCTACCACGTCGTGGACCGGCTGCGTGACCCGCTCACCCCCGAGCGGCAGCGCGGACTGCTGGCGGAGGCCCTGCACCGCACCGGCCCGGCGTTCTTCGACGCACCCTCCCGAGCGCTGCGCCAGGCCCGGTTCGAGACCCGGCGCACCCAGCGGATGGCGGACGAACTGACCGCCATGGAGCAGGACCCGGTCTTCGACTACGGCGCCCGGATGAGCATGCGGGAGATCGCGACGAGCCCCGTCTACCAGAACTACTTCCAGGTCGTGGACGCCGACCGGGTCACCTCGGCGGTGCAACGCCACACCCTCGCCGCGATCCGGGAGTTCCTCGACGCGCGCGGCTACGACACCACCGACTTCCGCGCCCAGCAGCAGACCATCCTCAACCAGGGCGTCATCCAACAGGGCGGCACGAGCATCGTCGGCAACCAGGCGATCGGCGCGGGGGCCAACGCGACACAGAACCTCCCGCGGCAGACCGGCCCGGCCGCCGCCGCGCCCGCCCAGAAGTAGCCACAAGTAGTCTGAGAGGGAAGGGAGTCCGCGATGAACAGCAGCGCTGACGACGGCCGTCCCGTGGTGCCCCAACCGCCCGTCAACAACGGGCTGGTGATCAACGGCGGCACCCACTACGTCGGCAACCAGGCGATCGGAAACCGGGCCCAGGCCTTCTCCGGCTCGGTCGGCTTCCAGCCGCAGGACCCGGCACAGGCCGCCGCCCGTACGGCCGAACTCCTCGTGTACGTCGAGCAGTTGCTGTCCGAGCACCGCGCGGCGCTGGCCGACCCCGAGGCCACCACCCGCGAACTGCGGCGCCTGCGCGAGGAACTCGACGAGGAGGAGCCGCAGCCGCCGGTGCTGCGCCGCGCCCTGGACCGGCTGACCGAGTTCGTCCAGCCGGTGACCCCGCTGGTCGTCGCGGTCGGCGAACTCGCCCAGACGGTACGGGGAACCCTGGGCGCCTGACGCCAACCACCGCCCGGACAGCGGCGGTTGGCGTCCGAGACCAAAAGCTAGGGGGCTGTCCGCTCGTACGACATCAGAAGATGCCCTGGCCCGGGACCAGGACTCCTCGCGGGTCGTACCTGCGCTTCGCCTCCTTCAACCGCGGCCAGGCCGCGCCGAAGTGGGCCCGCCAGTCGGCGCGGGTGAAGGGGATGCTGCCGACCGGGTACTGGGTGCCGCCCGCCGCCGCGACGGCCTCGTAGGCGGCACGGTTGGCTGCCAGGAGGCGGTCGACGGTGGCGGTGTCGGCCGGCGGGGTGGCCCGCAGGATCGCGAAGAGGTGCGTCAACTCGTCGTCGGTGGTGGGCAGGAGCGTGGTGGAGAGCCGGTCGCTCGGGATCGGGTAGGTGAGGACGAGACCCGCGCCCACGTCGGCCGGGGTGAGGTCGGCCAGCTCCGCCGCGAGGAGCGAGCCTGCGGACTCCCCGGGGAGCAGCAGGTTGAGCCACGGGTGGGCGTACGCCCAGATGCCGGCCTCCTTCAGGGCGGCGACGACGGGGGCCAGCCGGTCGATGAAGTCGTAGTAGGCGAGGTCGGAGGCCTGGACGCCGGCCGCGTTGTGGCGCAGGCCGCGCAGCAGGACGGTGTCGTCGGGGGCGGGGCCGACCGGCGGGCCGTAGGCCACGGCCTCCAGGGTGGGGATGCGGAACTTTCCGTCGGCGTCCGCCGAGATCTGGCCCTCGACGTAGTCGAAGCGGCCGTCCCGGACGAGGGTGCGCTGGTCGTCGAGGAAGGTCTCCAGGTCGTCGTACGGCAGCAGATAGTGCCGTACGGTCTCCGGCGCGGGCACCAGCCGGAGGGTGGCGCCGACGACGACGGCGACCTGGCCGAGGCCGGCGAGGACGGCGTGGAACAGGTCGGGGCGCCGGGTCGGTGAGCAGCGTACGAACTCGCCGGCCCCGGTGACGACCTGGAGTTCGGTGACGTTGTCGGTCTGGGCGCCGTACCGCTGGCTCTGGCCGCCGAGGCCGCCCACGGAGAGCGTGCCGCCGACGGAGAGTTCGATGTAGTCGGTGAAGACGGGCGGGGTGAGGCCGTGGACGAGCGCCGCCTTTGTCACCTCGCTCCATCTCGCGCCCGCGCCGACGGTGACGGTGGTGGCGCCGGGCGACATGGCGCCGATGGTCGCGAGGGTCGCCGTCTCGATGACCAGGCCGTCCTCGACCTGGCCCCCGCCGTTGGTGGCGTGTCCCTGGCCGCGCGGGGCGACCTTCAGCCGGTGTTCGTTGCAGAAGCGGACCATGGCGACGACGTCGTGGACCGACCCGGGGCGCAGGACGGCGCGGGGACGGCGGTGCACGATGTGGCCGTAGTCGTCGGCGGCGGCCGTGAGTGACGCCTCGTCCATGACGAGGGTCCCGTCCAGCGGTGGCAGCTGGGCCAGGTCGGGGCCGGTGGGGGAGCCGGTGGTGGCCCAGCTCCGGGTGCCGGTGGCGAAACCGGTCACCACCGCGCCGGTGACCGTGAATCCGCGCAGAACGCTACGCCGTGACGGTGTGTGGGACATGTGCGCTACACCTCGCAAACAACCTGGAATGGTCAATTCCGGATCAGTGTAAGGGAGTTCACCCGTTTGGCGGCGATTCGACCGCCCCGTACAGTGTCGACGCAGCGCATGCACAGCCCCCTCTCAGGCTACTGTTACGGCCTAAAGTGTCGACAGTTGACGGGAGTTGATGGAGCATCAGCTCTGTGCAGAGACGCGCGACGTCATCACCTCAGGAGCAGTCATGGACGCGACCTCCCCCGGTATCGACAGAAGGACCCTTCTCGCCCTCCTCCCCCTCACGGGTGCGGCAGCCCTCTTACGGCCGTCCCACGCCACCGCCGCCGCCACTGCCGCCACGACGGTCACGAACACGGTCGCGGGCCAGGAGCTGGCCGGCATCGCCGCCAACCCCGCCTTCGTCTTCGCCACCGACCTCGCCGGAACGGCCGGCTCGGGCGAGGCCTCGCCCATCGACGCCGACTACTGGCTCGGCGTCCACGAGTTCACCAACGCCCAGTACCTGGAGTTCGTCACCGACACCGGCCGGGCCGCGCCCCCGTACTGGGACGGCGGCACCTACCCCGACGGCAAGGCCGACCACCCCGTACTGACGGTCTCCCTCGACTCCGCCACCGCCTACTGCGCGTGGCTGTGCGGCCAGGCGGACACGGAGGGTTGGACCTTCAGGCTGCCCACCGAGGCCGAGTGGGAGTACGCCGCCTCCGGCCCCGACGCCCTCCACTACCCCTGGGGAGACACGGCCGGCACCACCTACGCGGACCTGGTGCTGACCAGCGACTACAACTACATGGCGGTCTGCGCGGCCTATGAACTCGCCGAGCACGGCGACGAGTTGGCCACCTACACCGCCACCGGCTCCGACCTGTACGGACAGAGCTTCCCGATCTCGGAGATCCTCTCGATCGGCAGCACCGGAACCGTGGCCGGCTGGAACGTCACCGCGAGCCGCACCGGCTTCGTCCACACCGACGTCTACGACGCCCTCACCGCCACCGGCGGCTACACCACCCCGTTCACCGCCTACCCGGGCGGGGCGAGCACCACCGGCCTACTGGACCTCTGCGGCAACTGCTGGGAGTGGACCACCTCCGTCATCACCGCCACCCACGGCGGCGAGATGGGCCGGCAGGTCAACGCCGTCCGGGGCGGCTCCTGGTACGCCAACCTCAACAGTTGCACCGCCGTCTAGCGGGGCGAGGGCCGCGACCCGTCGGGCCGCTACCCGACCGTCGGCTTCCGCGTCGCCGCCACGGTCGGTGCGTGACGGTCAGTGGGTGACGGTGACGTCGAAGGTGGCGGCACGGGGTACGAACGTCGTTCCGCCGTCCACGGCCGTCGCGAGCGCCGAGACGTACCAGGTGCCCTGGGCCAGCTCGGCCGCCTCCGCCTTGGTGACGCGCAGGGTGTAGGTGCAGCGGGAGGTGTCGTCGGTGGTCTTCGTGCAGACGGCGCTGTCGACGTTCCGCAGCTCCGCCTCGGTCGGGTCGAGCTTCGAACTCGCGGGCCAGGCCATGACCTTGACGCCCTTGACGCCCGAGTCGTCGCTCACGTCGGCGGTGAAGGTGAGCGCGCCGGCCTTGCCGTCGGACGGGGCGGTGAAGCGGGCCGAGCCGTTCTCCAGGGTCGGCTCGGTCGGCGCGGAGGCCGACGCCATGGCGAGGCCACCGGCGGCGATACCGCCGACGAGGGCGACACCGAGGAGCGAGGAGAAGAGCATGTGCTTCGAGGAGCTGGACGTCTTGAACATGGGAGATCCCCCTGAACTGGGCGGCTCGGCCGCTGTGGTTGATGTGATCGAATCTATGGCCGGGTACACCGCCCGGTCTTCGAGCGGACGGACGATCAGCGCGTGCAACCGGAGATAGAGAGACCGGGAAAGGGATCCCCCTCCAGCGTGAGCCGGGCCGCTCACCTGCGGACCTAGCCTGGTCGAGCCATGAGACGAACAGACATCACCACCGACGACCGGCTCCTCCCGGTCCTGCTGCTCTGCGCCCAGGCCGTGGTCTGGCCCGGCGCGGCACTCGTACGGGGCACGGTCCCGTCCGTGTCCGCGCTCCTCGTCGCTGCCCTGGTCGCCGGCCCGGTCACGGCCGCGCTCGCCCTGCGCCGCACCCGCCCGGTGGTCACGCTCACCCTGATCGCCGTCGCCTGTGCGCTGGGTGCGGGGGCGCTGCCCACCGGCGCGACCGCGGTGTTCGGCACCGCCGGGGTCGCGCTGGCCCTGTTCACCGTGGCGACCGAACGCGACACGTTCACCACGGTGTTGTGCGTGCTGTCGCTCGCGGTCTGGCAGGCCCTCCAGGACATCACCCTGCACGGCCTCCGCGACCACGACGGCCTCGACCTCGCCCTGACCGCCCTCCTGTACGGAGCGGCCTGCGGCGCGGGCTTCTTCGTACGCCGGACCCGGCGCGCCCGCCGGACGGCCGAACTCCTCCTGAAACGCGCCGAGTCCGAGCGTCACCGGCTCCCGGCGGCCGAACGGCGCCGGATGGAACGGGAGTTGCACGACGTCAGCGCCCACCATCTGACCGCCGTGGTCGTCACGGCGGGCGCCGCCCTCGGACTGCGCGAACGCCGACCCGAACTGGCCGCCGAGGCCCTGGAGTTCGCGGTCGACACCGGCCGCGAGGTCAGCCGGGCCCTCGGGGCGGTACGGGCCCCCGCACCTTCGCGCGAAGACCTTCCCTCACCGGAGGAACGGCTCCTGGACCTGGTCGCCGGATTCCGGCGCCTCGACCAGGAGGTCGACTGCGAGATCGACCCCCTGCCGGACGGCGCCGTCGCGGACGCGGCGTACGGCATCGTGCGCGAGGGCCTGACCAACGTGGCCCGGCACGCACCGGGCGCGCACACCCGGGTCCTCGTGCGGTACGGCGACACGCGTACCGACGTCGCGGTCATCAGCGCGGCCCCACCCGCCGGCGCGGCGGCACACGGCGCCGGCCTCGGCGGAGGGCGCGGCCAGGGGTTCCTGCGGTCCCGGGCCCGGGAGGCGGGCGGCACCCTGCACAGCGGCCCCACGGCGGAGGGCGGCTGGGAGGTGAGCGCGGTACTGCCCGGCCGTACCGCCGCCCCCGTGGAACGGTCGCTGCCACGCGCCTACCGCGCGGCCCAGCTGATCGCCGCCGTCGGCCTGGTCCTCCAGCCACTGCTCCCGGCGCTGATCTTCCGGGCGGAGACCGCGTCCAGCGGCGGGCGGGTGTCGGCGGGGCTGCTCTTCGCGCTGCTGGCGGCGGCCCAGGCGGTCGCCCTGCTGTGGCTGCGCCGCGCACCCCGCACCACCCAGACCGCGCTGCTCGGCCTCGCCCTCCTCTGGCCGGTGGCGATGACGGTCGGCCACTACACGGGCCCGGTCCTGCTCCCACCCGCCCTGAGCACACTCGCAACCTGCGCGGCCCTGGCGACGAACACGGCCCGCAGGACGGCAGCCGGCGACCCGCCGTCCGACGACCGGGCACTGTCGGCGCCGCCGGTGGTGGGCCACGGCGTCACGGCTGTCGTGGCTGCGCTGGTCCGGGGTGTGACGCGTCCGTTCCGGGCGGTGGGTGGCGCCCGGAATTCCGCTGCCGCCCGTGTCTTCCCGCCCTGGGACGGGGTGCTCCCGGTACTGGCCGTCGTGGTCCACGGCGGCGCCGTGGCCGTCGCCGTTCTGGACCGGGGCACCACGGTCCCGTTCTGGGCGGTGGCCCTCGGCGCCGGGGCCGGCGCGGGCCTCGTGGTCGCCGCCGCCAGCTGGGTCGGCTCCCTGCGGGGACGGCGCGACCGGGCCGACCGGGGCACGCACGACGAACGGCTCGCCGCCTGGACCGAGGAAGCCGTCCGGGACGCGTGGGCCGAACGGCGCCGCATCGCCGCCGGGTTGGAGACGACCGTACTTTCGCGCACCGCCGACATGGTCGTCGAGGCGGAGGCGGGCCGCCTCGACGAGACCGCCGAACGCGCCCGCGAGGCCCTGGCCGCGATGCGCGCCCTCCTGGACACGGTCCGGCAGCCGGAGGGGGAAGGCGGCGAGGGCGGCCCGGGGCCCGAACTGCGCCCGCAGCCCACCCTCCAGGCCCTCGACCTGCTCGCCCACCAGTGCCGCGCCACCGGCCGCGACGTCGAGATACGCCTCACCGACCGCGTACCGGAACACCTGCCCACCGCCGTCGACCTGGCCGCCTACCACGCCGCCGAGACGGTCCTCGCGGCCGGCGGCGAGGAGCCCGCGGTGCTCGAACTCGACGCGGCCGACGGTACGTTGACGCTCACGGCCACCGGCGTCCCGCGCGCCGCCGGTTCCGCCGTACGGGAACGGCTGGCCGCCCGGGTCGAGGCCCTCGGCGGCACCCTGACCACAGACGGGCCGGGTACGGTCCACCTCCGGCTGCCATTCGCGCCGGTCGAGCAGAGGGAGTTGGGGGAGCGATGAGCCTCAAGGTGCTGGTCGTCGACGACCAGGGCATCGTCCGGGCGGGATTCGTCGCCGTGATCGACGCCGAGGAGGACCTGACGGTCGTCGGCGAGGCGGCCGACGGAGCGACAGCGGTGCGGCTCGCCGAGGAGCTGGCTCCCGACGTGATCGTGATGGACGTACGCATGCCCGAACTGGACGGCATCGCCGCCACCCGGATCATCACGGGCCGGGAGAACGCGCCCCGCGTCCTCGTCCTGACCACCTTCGACCTCGACGCGTACGTCTTCGACGCGCTGCGTGCCGGGGCCTCCGGGTTCCTGCTCAAGGACGTGCGCCCGGCCGAACTGCTCGACGGCATACGGGTGGTGGCGACCGGCGAGAGCGTGCTCGCCCCGTCCGCGACCCGCCGCCTCATCGGCCACTACGCCTCCCGGCCGAACGCCGGGAACCGCACCGACAGCGGCGGCCCACGCGAGCTGGACAGCCTGACCGACAGCCAGCGGGGCGTCCTCGCCCTGATCGCCGCCGGACTCAACAACGCGGAGATCGCCGCGGAACTCGGCATCACCGTCGGCACAGTCAAGTCCCATGTGAACGCGCTGCTGCGGAAGTTGGGCCTGCGCGACCGCGTCCAGGCGACGATCCTCGCGTACGACCTCGGGCTGGCCCGCCCGAACCCGCCCGGCGCAGCCCACCTCTGATCGCCCCTCTCATCACCCTTCTCATCACCCCTCTGATCACCGAAACGACCCAGGAGTTCCTGTGACCGGTACCGATTCCGGCCGTAGTCTTCCCCGCGGCTTTCCCCGCCGGGTGCGGCACGCGCTCAGCGACCTCGCCGCCCTCGTCTACCTCGGCATCTGCGCCGTCCTGCTCGTGTGGGCGCTCGTGGTGACGATCAACGACAGCACGGACGAGTCCATGGCGCTCGTCATCCCGATGCTCGCCACCGCCCCGGCCAGTTTCGTGCTTTTCTTCCTGCCCGACGGCCCCGCGATGGTCGTCCTCGCCATAGGCGTCGGGGCCCTGGTCAACGCCACGGTCATCGGCTGGTGCGCCCGCGTACTGCGCCGCGGCCCGGGAAAACCGGACCGCGGCGAGTAGGCGCTGTCGAGGACTCGGAGAGTCAGCTGCCGCTGATGGTGATGGTGAAGTCCGTGAGCTGGACCGCGTTCGGGAACGTACCGATGAGCGTCGGCGCGCCGGTGAGGATGTCGACGCTGTAGAAGGACGCCTTGCCGTTGTACGGCGTGAGGGCGGCGAAGGCGGTGTTGGCGGTCGTCTTGCCGTTGGTGGTGGTGCTGAAGATGTCGTAGCCGGCTTCGAGGTTCGCGTCGAAGCCGAGCAGGCCGGTCGGGACGAGGTTGCCGGCGTTCGGGGGCGACTGGATGACGATCTGGTCGTTGTAGGTGTCCACGTCGGTGAGCGTGGTGCCGGTGGAGCCGACCAGGTCGTTGTTCGTGTACGCGGCGCCGGTCACACCGATGGCGGCCGTGGTCGCCGGCGGGATGTTCAGGGGGCTGTCGGTGATCGTCGTGCCGTCGTTCAGGTTGTGCCGCAGGTTCTGGCCGTTGTTGCTGATCACCCGAAGCCGGTCGGCCGCCGGGTTGAAGTCGATGTCGAAGGACGTGCCGTAGAGCGCGACCTGGAGCTGGGAGACCTTGGCGAAGGCCGGGGGGTTGCTGCTGCCGGGCGCCGGGGGCGTGACCGTGTAGATGCCGCCCTTCTCGCCGAGCGCGTACATGAGACCGTTCTGCACCCGGTGGTCGATCCCGACCAGCCTGGTGTCGCCGCTGAGTCCGGTGACATCCCGGACCCAGTTGAGGGTCCCCGGGGTGTCGGTGTAGAAGCTGGCCATGGTCAGGCCGTCAGCGGTGATCCCGAACGCCAACAGCTTGGGGGTGGCGGTGACGGCGGCGGTGCTGGAGCCGGGCGAGGTCACCATCAGCGCGGTGGCCGCGGACACGACGGCGACCGCGGTCGCGATTCTCTTTCTCGTTCCGGATTTCATGGCTTTCAGCATTGTTACCCTCCCGTTTGAACACAGGTCACTGGTGAACACAGGTCACTGAGTGGCACGAGCCCCACGAATTCGAAGGTGGTCCCTTTTCCGAAACGGTCCCCCTGGGCGTCGGGCACGGTTCTCATTAAGCCGAGGCCACAGCCCCCTCACAAGGGAATCGAGCCGCAAGAACGCCCCGATACGGGAACTTTGCGCACTGTGACAAATACACGGCCCGCACACCCTTCACCGTTTCACCGAGATTGATAAATGCCCGTCCGGTTTTCGTCTGTCGACCCTCCGGCCGTGGGTGACATGCTCACGCTTATGGGGAGCCTCTTCGCCGAACTGGCCCGGAGGGCGTCGACCAACGCCCGCCGCGAGGTCGAGACGTACGTACGTGAGATACCGGAACTCGGGTCCCTGGACACGAGTTCCCGGGCCAGGGCCGAGACGATGGAGTACTCGGTCTGGCTCCGCCGCCGCACGGTCGCACTGGCCCCGGGCAACGACATGCTGACCGACGACGACCTCGGCTACATCGCGTCGATGGGCGAGGTCCGGGCAGGCGCCGGGATGTCGCTGGACTCACGGCAACGCATCCTGCGCGTCCACACCGAGCTGATGCTGCGCGAGATCAACGAGGCGACCGAGGCCCAGCGCGGCGGCGACCTCGACGAACTCATGCGCATGATGGGCTGGTTCGCCCCCCAGGGCGAGCGCGGCATCGGCGCCTACCGCAGGGGCTTCGTGACGGTGATGCGCCGCCGTACGCCGTACGTCGAACAAGTCGCGCTGCTGGCACGGTCGTTGCTGTCCGAGAACGGGGCGGCCCAGGAGCTGGCCCAGGTCGCCGACATGGAACTGGCCGAGTCCTACACGGTGTTGGTGATCCGGGTGCCGGACCGCTCGCCCGGCGACCGCGAGTTGGACAACGATATCGAGGCGCTGGTGAAGACGTACCAGGTACCGATGACGTGGTACCCGGAGCGCGAAGGGGACGGCACCGTCATCAGTGGTGGTGCCGGCAGAGGCGGCGAACTGGTCGCCCTGGTCCCGGAACCAGCCCCCGACGCGCTGCCGGACCTCCCACCGGACCAGGTGCGACGCCTCGTGCCGGACCTCTTACCGGACGTCGTGCCCGACCTCTTACGGGACTTCGCCGACGCCCTCGGCCGCCCCTGCGCCGCCGGCACCGCCACCGCACCGCTGACCGGCCTCGCCGAGGCGTTCGACCGGGCCCGCCGGATCAGCAGGGCGGCCCCCCTGCGGCGGGCGTCCACCCGGCTGAGACCGCACACCCTGGCGGACGTCTTCGTCGAACTCGCCGTCGGCGAAGTGCCGTTCGTCGACGACTGGCTCCGCACGACCGCCCGGCGCCTGGAATCCGGCCCGGACCTGTTCGTCACCCTCGACGCGTACTACCGCCACGACATGAACCGCGGTCCCGCGGCGGCGGCCCTCAACATCCACCCCCGCACCCTCGACTACCGCCTGCGCCGGGTCCGTGAACTCACCGACACCGACCCCGGCTCGACCCACGGCGTACGGCTGTTCAGCGCGGTCGTCGCCCGTGACCTGTCGGGAGCGTGGCGCTGACCCGCAGTGCAGGAACGGGGGCAGTTCTCGCCGACGGGGGCGCCAATTGCCGGGCATTTTCCCTTACTTGCGACCGGGCGGCCCCGAATTGCCCGAATGGTGCACCACTTTACGATCCTCACGCCCTCCCCCTTCCAGTCTCCAGAAGGAACTCATGCGTAAATTGGCGTCAGTTGTCGTCAGCACTGTGGTGGCATTCGCCGGTATGGCGGCGGTGGCCGGCACCCCCGCCCAGGCGGCGGGCGAAAAGGAGTACGTCGCCCTCGGCGACTCGTACGCCTCCGGGGTCGGCGCGGGGTACTACGACACCGCCAGCGGCGACTGCAAGCGCAGCCAGCTCAACTACCCGGCCCAGTCGGCCGCGGCGCACTCGGAGTACACGCTCAAGGACGTCACCTGCAGCGGCGCCACCATCGCGGACGTGCGCGCCAACCAGCTGTCCGCCGTGACCAGCGGCACCGACCTCGTCACGCTCACGGTGGGCGGCAACGACGCCCAGTTCTCCACCGTCGTCCAGAACTGCCTGCTGGAGTCGGACAGTTACTGCAAGACGGCCACGGACTGGATGTCGTACTACGCCAAGAACCAGCTGGTGACGGAGCTGGCCACGCTGTACAAGGACATCAAGGCCAAGGCGCCGGGCGCCGAGATCGTCGTCGTCGGCTACCCGCAGGCACTGTCCCTCACCGGGACCTGCCCGGTGATCGACCTCAGCACCGCCAAGCGCACCTACATGAACGCCTTCGCCGACGCGCTCGCCGAGGGCGCCAAGGCCGCGACGGCCCAGGAGTCGGTCACGTTCGTCGACGTCCGCGACACGTTCAAGGGCCACGGGGCCTGCGGCACCGACCCGTGGATCAACAACCTGAGCAGCGGCTCCGAGGTCTTCCACCCCAACCTGACGGGCTACATCTACTACGCCGACCAGCTCAACAAGGCCCTGGACTCCTGACTGGCGCCTGCTGGCTCTGACCCGCCCCTGCCTGGGCGGCCCGGGGGCGAGATCGCTCCTGGGCCGCCATGCCGGACGGTTCACGCATCATTGGACCCTTGGAGGCTGCCGAGCGCCCGGGGACGAACGAGACCGGGATCATCCGCCAAGGGATTCGTCTCGCGGCCCTGGCGAACCGTGTCTGGGACGAGCCGCTTTTCTCACGCACCTTCGAGGGGCCGGGCCGTACGCCGTCCAGGGCCGAGGTCCGTGACACGGTTGCCGACGCCGTCCGCCACGAGGCCGGCCCCGACCCTGAGTGCGGGGCCGGGGCCGAGAAGTGATCGTCGTCGTCGCCCGTACGTGCGTCTCCTGGCCGCCGACTAGGCTGCCGACGCGATCCTCACCCTCGATCGACGCGGCTTCCGGGCCGTACGTCCGTTGAGCCGGCACAAGGCGTTCCGGGTGCTGCCCGACGCCCTGCCGATCTGACGCCGGGGGCGAGGCCGTACGGCCGGGACGGCCGGCGGGCACAGCCGGGGCGCCGTGAGTACCGCGGCAGTGCGGCCTCCGTAGCGGGAGCCGACCTGCCCGATGCCACCCGCGCAGACCGGGACGACCGTACCGACAGGGGCCTCCGCGCCGACCGGGACACCCGCGCCGACCGGGTCACCCGCGCCGACCGAAACGACCGCACCGACCGGGACACCCGCGACGACGTACTCCCGCTCCGGCTGAGCAACCTCCCGCACCGCCCCCGTGACGCCACCGCGCTCGCCGCGCCGACCGCCCGCGAAGACGACCAGCCGCAGCACCAGGAAGCGGCCGAGGCCGGCGAGAGCCGAGGCGCCGAGGTAGACGATCTGCTCGGTCAGCGCCGAGGGCGACGACTGGATCAGGTGCAGCAGGAGCATCGCCGCGCAGGTCACCACGTACGCCACCGCCGCCGAACCCGCCGACTGCCAGTGCTCGCGCCGGTCGGCGCGGCGGCCGGCGCCGAAGGTGAAGCGGGCGTGCAGCTCGGTGCACAGGACGGTGGAGGCGACGGTGATGACCGCGTTCGCCAGTCCCCACGGCATCGAGAGGGCCAGCAGGGTCACGGCGAAGCTGGAGAGGACCCCGACCCCGCCGCCGCACACCACGAACCGGACGAAGGAGGCGAACGGACCGGGAGCGGCCGGAGCCGCCGGGGTCCGGTACGTGTTCTCCATGGCCTTCTCCATCCGGTTCGTGGTTCGCGATTCGTGCGAGCGGTCGCGATGCCGTCGTTTAGATTGCTTGACTTACTCAAGTATATGGAATTGCTTGAGTTACGCAAGTAGTCGGGGTGGAGATGGCGCCGGATGTTGCGCGGATCACGCAAGGAGGCCGCCGCCCGCGGGTGCGGACGGCGGCCTCCTTGAGGGGGGTGCCTGTGCAGACGTATGCCTGCGTCTGTTGCCTAGGCCTTGATCGCGGCCGTCTCCGGAGTCCCGGCCGGGCTGTCGGCCACGGCCTCCTGCGCCGGCTCACGGCGGCGCGGGATGAAGGAGGCGAGGAGGAAGGCCAGCAGGGCGGCTCCCGCGCCGATGGCCATGATGACCTTGAAGGCGTTCTCCGCGGGCAGTGCCGTACCGCCGAAGTCCGTGGTCATCTGGGCCAGGATCACACCGGCGAGGGCGCTGGCGAACGAGGTGCCCAGGGACCGCATCAGGGTGTTGAGGCTGTTGGCCGCACCGGTCTGGGTCGGGTCCACGGCGCCCATGATCAGGGCGGGCAGCGCGCCGTAGGTGAAGCCGATGCCGGCGCCGATGACGCAGGAGACCAGGACCAGGTGCCAGACCTCGGACATCAGGAGGAGGTTCAGGCCGTAGCCGCCGGCCACGATCAGCGCACCGATCATGAGGGTGACCTTCGGGCCCTTGGCCTTGGTGACCTTCGCGGACACCGCCGACATCACCATCATCACCAGACCCTGCGGAGCCAGCACCAGGCCGACGGTCAGCATGGACTTGCCCAGGCCGTAGCCGGTCTGCTCGGGCAACTGGAGCAGCTGCGGCAGGACCAGGGACATGGCGAACATCGAGAAGCCGAGCGCGATCGAGGCGAGGTTGGTGAACAGCACCTGCGGACGGACGGTCGTACGCAGGTCCACCAGCGGCTGCGGGCTGCGCAGCTCCCACCAGCCCCAGGCCAGCAGGATCAGGACGGACGCGGTGCCCAGGCCGAGCGTGGTGCCGCTGGTCCAGCCCCAGTCGCCGCCCTTGGAGACGGCCAGCAGCAGGGACATGAGCCCGGCGGAGAGGCCCACCGTGCCGACCAGGTCGAACCGGCCGCCGGTACGCACCTTCGACTCCGGCACGATCAGCAGGACGAGAACGAGGGCGAGGGCGCCCAGGGCGGCGGAGACCCAGAAGAGGATGTGCCAGTCCCAGCGGTCCGCGATGAAGGCGGCCGTGGGCAGACCGAGGGCGCCGCCGACACCGAGCGAGGCGCTCATCAGCGCGGTGGAGCCGGCCAGACGGTCGGCGGGCAGCGCGTCACGCATGATGCTGATGCCGAGCGGGACGACCGCGGCGGACAGGCCCTGGAGGGCGCGGCCGATGATCATCGGGACGAGGGAGTCGGCCATCGCGCAGACCAGCGAGCCGGACACCAGCAGCACGATGCTGACCAGCAGCATCCGGCGCTTGCCGAACATGTCTCCGAGCCGGCCCACCACCGGGGTGGCCACGGAGGCCGCGAGCAGGGTGGCGGTGACCGCCCAGGCGGTGTCGGACGCGGGGGCGTCCAGGAGCTTCGGCAGCTCGGGCACGATCGGGATGACCAGGGTCTGCATCAGCGAGACGACGATCCCGGCCAGGGCCAGCACCGCCACCACGGCGTTCGGCCGCGGCGGGGCGGATGTCCCCGCTCCGGCGGGACGGGTAAGGGCGTCGGACATGGCGTCGGGCCTCCGTTGGAAGAGTCGTGGGGTTGGGCTGAGGGGCAGGGGCTGTGCGAGGAGTCAATTTGCTTGACTTACGCAAGCATAAGAAGGATTGCTTGACTTACGCAAGTTAAATCGAGGGGGTGGGGCGTGGGTTAGATCACAGTGGGCCGCGCTGGGCCTGCTGGGCCTGCTGGGCCTGATCGGCCCGATCGGTCTCCTCGGACCGGAGCGGCAGCTCGGCGACCACCCCGAAGCCGCCCTCGCGTCGAGGCTCGGCACGGAAGTTCCCGCCGACGGAGTGGGCCCGCTCCCGCATCCCGATGAGGCCGTAACCACCGCTCGGGCAGGGGGAGTTGGGTGGAGCGCCGGCGCTGGTGCCGACACCGGCGCGGGGCTGCTTCCCCGGCCCGTCGTCGGTGACGGCCAGGACGACGGACGCCGGGGAGTAGGTGAGCCGCACCTCGGCGGTCCGCGCGGCGGCATGCTTGGTGACGTTGGTCAGGGCCTCCTGCGCTATCCGGTACGCCGTGACGTCCGCGCCGGCCGGCAGCGGCCAAGGTTCCCCCTCGACGGTGACGGCGACCTTGAGTCCCGCGTGCTCGAAGGAGGCGGCGAGTTCCGGCAGCCGGGCGAGTCCGGGGGTGGGTTCCGTGGGCAGGTCCGGCCGGTCCCTGTCGTCGGACTGTCTCAACAGGCCCACGGTGGCCTTGAGTTCACGCAGGGCCGAGGCGGTGGTACCCGTCAGGTCGGCGACGATCCGCGCCGCCTCGTCGGGCCGGTCGGGCAGCCGGCCGGCCACGGCACCGGCCTGGAGATTGGCCAGGACCAGATGGTGGGCGACCACGTCGTGCAGATCACGGGCGATCCGCATCCGCTCCTCGGCGACCCGGCGCAGCGCCTCCTCCTCCCGGGTGCGTTCCGCGTGCTCGGCACGGGCCTGGACCGCCTCCAGCCAGGCCCCGCGCAGCCGGGTCACGGTGCCGAGCGAGGTCGGGAGCAGCAGCCAGGCGGCGGGACCGCCCAGCTTGAGGATCAGCGGTTCACCGGCGGGGCCGACGAAGAGCCCCGCGCCGACCAGCAGGACGATCCCGCCGAGGGTGAAGAGGTTGGCGGTCCTGCGGTCGGTGCGCAGGGCCAGTGAGTGGAGCGCGACCATGAGCGGCCCGAGCAGCAGGACGGAGAGTACGTGGCCGATCCCGGCCATGGCCGTGGCGCACAGGACGGTCACCACCACGGTGGTGCGGGGCAGGCAGCGGTACCACAGCAGCGCCACGCAGGAGACGCCGGTCAGCAGCGCGCCGGGCCCCCAGGGCAGTTCCGGGCCGCCGGGGAGCGTGAAGACACTGCCGGGAAAGGAACAGGCGAAGACCGCGACGGCGACAGCCGCGTCCGTGCGGCCGGGGCGGCGCGCGGGGGCGGGATGCCCGGTTGGGCTCGGGTTGGTGTGCGGATTCGGGCCGGGGCGGCTGCGCAGCTGCCGCTGCAGGCTGCTGATCATGGGGGAGCGGTTCCTGTCCGGTGGCGGGCGGGCTGGCAGCGGTGCGGGGGACATCGGCCTCGTGTGCGCCGAAGAGGGGCGTCGTAGGTGCCGTAGGCGTTGCGGGTGTCACCGGACCGGATGCCGGATGGGGGGTGTTTCCGGATTCCGGTCCGGTGACCGCGCCGTTCCCCGTCCCCACGGGTCGGGCGCGACGGGGCCTCCTCCGCGTTGAGGCGGCCCCGGTCCAGAGGTTTCATTGCTTGACTTAGGCAAACATAATCGAGTTACTTAAGTCAAGCAACCTTTCTCTGGCGTCGCCAGGGAGCGCCCTCCCCGACCGGGGGTGTAGCCGGCTCCACCGTCAGCCGGGAATGTTGGGCTCGTACGGGTGGCGCTCCCAGGCGGAGGAACCGTTCGGATACACGTACGAGGGTCGGCCCACGTTGCCGCTCGTGCGGAAGGGGTTGCCGTTGTCGTCGAGGCGCAGGATTCCGTGCTGCGCGCCGCTGGACCACTCCAGCTCCAGGTACCAGCCCACGTAGTACGCCCGTGCGTCCGCGAAGATGTAGAAGACCTCGGGATCCGACTCGCTCACCTTGTACGGGAAGCCGCGCTGGCCCGACCTGGGGGAGACCAGGGGCCGCCCCTCGTCGAGGTTCACGTCGAAGGCCTTCGTGTCCACGCCGCCGCCACAGCCGTCGTGCATCTGGTAGTCGTTCCAGGCGAGCGGCTCGCCCTTGTCCACCACCCGCACATGCACGTCCTCCAGGACGACCGTGGCCTTCCCGGTGCCCTGGATGGTCAGCGCGATCATCTGCTGCCCGGCGGTGACCCCGCCGAGCGCGGTGTTCCAGCCGCGCGCGTCCGGCTCGTTCGGCGGCGGAGGCACCTGGTCGGGCTCCCGGTCGATCAGGAGGTGCGGGCCGCACGGGTCTGCCCACTTGTACGGATTGACGGTGACGATCGGCGCGGTCGCCCCGTCCTCGACGCCGTCGCTCTGCCCGGCCGCCCCGGCGGCGGTGCTCGGCGAGGCGGAGACGGTGGGGGAGGGGGACCCTGTGCGACTGACGCTGGGTGAGGCGGACGGAGAGGCCGACCCGCTCTTCGTGGCGGTCGGTCCGGAAGTGACGGGACCGCTGTCCGTGGCCCCGGGGGCCGCGACCCCCACGGACCGCTTCCCGCTCTCGTCGTCATCTCCCTTGCCGGGTACGAGATTCACCACGAGCGTGGCGGCGACGACAGCCGCGACCACGGCGGCCCCGGCGAGGACGACGGTACGGCGACGTCGAGCCGGGGGAGCCCCAGTGGCCCCGGTCACGGTCCTGGGTTCCTGGGGTGTCCCGGTGTCCAAGTCCGCTGCCGGCGCCTGCTGTTCCTCCTCGGCGGACGCGGCAGGCGTGGCAGCCACGGGTTCCGCCACCGGAGCCGTGGCGGTGACCGCCTTCTGCTGCCCCCGCATGGCATCCGCGAGGATCCACCGCCGGTGCAGCTCCACCAGTTCCTCGGGAGTCGCCCTGCACAGCCGGGCGAACCGCTCCACGGGTGCGTAGTCCGCCGGTACGGCGTCCCCGTTGACGTACCGGTGAAGCGTGGACGCACTCATGTGCAGCCGCTTCCCGAGCACTCCGTAACTCAGCCCGGACCGCTCCTTCAACCGGCCCAGCAGTTCCGGGAACTCATCCCCCGTCACCGTTCCTCCCTCTTCCCGTGTCCCGGACCGCCGTTCCAGGCGGGTGTTGTTCCCCCAGGTCAGAGGGGGTTTTGGCGTTCCAGCGTCCCGGATGCCCCGGCGTTTGTGGCGGCTGGGACGGATCACCGGACAAGCTCTGGCCATCCAAGCACGCCGCTTCCGGCACCCGGTCAAGTGGCCTGCGTACAAACCCTTCTTGTAGCGAAATCGGGGAACATCACATGTCCGCACGTACCGCCCGCACCCGTCTGCTCGCCGCCGCCGCACTCACGGTCGCCACTCTGACGATGACGGCCTGCAGCAGCGCGGAGGGCACCCGCGACGAGGGCGCCCCGTCCGCCTCCTCCACCGCCACCGAGTCCGCCTCCTCGTCCACGACGAGCGGGGGGACGACCACGGGGGCGGGACAGGCGAACGACAAGGGCACGACGGGCACCACCGGCACCACTGGCTCGACCGGCTCCAGCGGGACGAAGGGCTCCACCGGCACCTCGGGCTCCTCGGGCTCCACGAACTCCTCGGGCACCTCTGGCTCCACGGGTTCGTCAGGCTCCACGGGCTCGGACAGCTCGGACGACTCCGAGTCCAACCTGTCGCCCTGCACCCCCGCCAACACCAGGACGACCGCCACGGTGGTCAACCGCCCGCTGAACCACGTCCTCCTGACCGTCACCAACACCGGCGCCGGGAACTGCGACCTCGCGTACTACCCGGCCGTGCGGTTCGGCGAGGCCCAGTCCGTCCCGCCGGTCATCGAGGACTCCCAGCCGCAGGCCGTGGTCACGCTCGCCCCCGGTGAGTCGGGCTACGCGGGCGTCATCGTCTCGGCGGCGGACGGCAGCGGCAGGGACGGCTACACGGCCAAGACCCTGGAGGTCTACTTCAACTCGGACAGCACGAGCCCCGCCCGCCCGTCCCTGCCCGCCAAGGGCGTGTACGTCGACAGCTCGATCACCGTCACCTACTGGCAGTCGGACATGGCTGACGCCCTCTCCTGGTGACATCCCTGTCAGGGATACGCGGACACGGCGCTGATCCTCGGCGCCGGTACCGCGTCGCCCAGGGCCTGCAGTCTCGTCCGGAGTTCCGAGGCCGCCGTCGGGTCGGTCCGGACGAGGAGGCCCAGGGCGTGTTCCCAGACCGTGCGGGCCGAGCCGGGGTCACCGACGGCGAGGTAGGTGTCGCCGAGGTGGCGCAGGGTGTTGGCCTCGCTGAAGGTGTCGCCGATCTCCCGGTACAGCCGCAGCGCGCACTGGAAGCAGGCGATGGCACGCTGGTGTTCGCCCAGGTGGTGCCGGGCGATGCCGAGGCTGTCCCAGGTGTTGGCCTTGCCGTAGCGGGTGCCGTAGTGCCCTTCGAGCCCGGCCAGGGCCTCCTCCAGATGGACGGTGGCCCGGCGGTGGTCGCCGCGCAGGACGTGGGTCCAGCCCAGGGCGTGCTGCGCGCTGGTCGCCGCGGCGTGGTCGCCGACGGCCCGGTACAGGGTGAGGGCGCGGCCGGCCGCTTCGAGGGCGCCGTCGTAGTCGCCGAGCCGGTCCAGGAGCCAGGCGTGGCTGCGGTGGGCGTGGGCGAGGCCGGGCCGGTCGCCGAGTTCGGTGCACAGGGCGAGGGACCGCCCGATGTGGGCGCGGGCGTCGTCGTACTGTTCCAGCCGGGCCGAGGCACGGGCCAGCCCGCGGTGCAGGTGGGCCTGGGCTGTGCGGTCGCCGTCCCGGACGGCCGCGTCGAGGCCCGCCCGGTGCAGGGCCACGGACTCGTGGCTGTGCCCCTGGCGGTCCATGAAGCGCTCCAGCGTCCAGGCCAGGGACCAGACATGGCCGTCGTACCCCTGTTCGGCGGCTAGGGCGGCGACGGCGTGCAGCACCTGGCGTTCGGCCGTGTACCAGCGCAGCGCCTGTCCGTCGTCGGCGAGCGCCTCGGGGCGTGCGCCCGGTGCGGCGGCGGCCAGGGGACTGGTCCGCCACAGCGGGGAGTAGAGGAGGCCGGCGGCGTGCGCGGTGTGGAGGTAGTGGTCGAGGAGTCGGTGTACGGCGGCCTCGCGGGCCTTTGTCGTCTCGTCCTGGCCGGCGCGTTCCATCGCGTAGGTGCGCAGCAGGTCGTGGCAGATGTAGCGGCCGGGGGCGTGTTCGGTGAGGAGGTGGGAGCGCGTGAGTTCGGCCAACAGGCTGCGCGCCGCCTCCGGTTCGACGTCCGCGACGGCCGCCGCGGACGGCGCGGTGACGTCCGGGCCCGGATGCAGGGACAGCAGCCGCAGCAGCCGGGCCGCGCCGGGGCTCAGCGCACGGTACGACCAGGAGAGCACCGCTCGTACGTCCCCGGCCGGGTCCGTGTCCGTGAAGGCGTCCAGACTGCCCTGGGCGGTGCGGAGTTCGTCCGCGACGGCGGTGAGCGGGAAGTCCGGGTTGGTGGCGGCCCGGGTGGCGACCACGGCCAGGGCCAGCGGAAGCCCCGCGCAGCGGGCGACGATCTCGTCGACGGCGGCGGGGTCGGTCAGGACGCGTTCGGCGCCGAGGCGGCGGGCGAGTGACTCGCGGGCCTCGGCGGCGGGCAGCCGGTCCAGGGCCAGGGGGCGGGCGGCCTCGGCGGTGACCAGGCCGAGGAGCCGGTCGCGGCTGGTGACGACGACCAGGGAGCCGGGGCTGCCCGGCAGCAGCGGGCGGACCTGTTCGGCGTCGCGCGCGTTGTCGAGCAGGATCAGCACCCGGCGCCGCGCCAACAGGCTGCGGTACAGCCCTGTTTGGGCGTTCGCCCCGGCCGGTATGCGCTGCCCGGGCACCCCGAGCGCCTCCAGGAACCCGCGCAGGGCCTGCCCCGGGTCCGTCGCCGCCCCGCCAGGATCGAAGCCGCGCAGATTGACGTACAGCTGCCCGTCCGGGAAGCGGTGGGCGATCCGGTGGGCCCAGCGCACGGCGAGCGTGGTCTTGCCGATGCCGCCCATACCGCTGATCACGGCGATCCGCAGCCCGGGCGCCGGGTCCGCCGACAGCCCGGTCACCTGGGCGAGTTCGGCTCTGCGGCCCGCGAAGGTGGCGAGGTCCGCGGGGAGTTGGGCGGGCCGTACGAAGGGATCGGGGGCGGACTGTACGAGGGGACCGGCGCCGTCGCCCGCCGAGGGCTCCCCGTGCCGGGCGTCGGCCGGTGCGGGGACGGCGGTGAGGTGGCCGGACGCCACGGGCCGCACGCGCTCCGTGCGCGGCGTACGGGCCGTGCCGTTCGTGCGGGCCAGGACCGGCGTGCCCGTCGGGCCCTTTGTGCGGGGGTTGGGCGCGGGTGTGTCCAGCCGCAGTACATCCCGTTGTGCGGCCCGTAGTTCGGGGCCGGGTGCCACGCCCAGCTCGGAGGCGAGCGTGACCCGTACGCGCTGCCAGGTGTCCAGGGCCTCCGCGCGCTGCCCGGTGGCCGCCAACGCCCGTACGAGCCGGGCCTGGAGGGACTCGTCGAGCGGGTGGTCGGCGGCGGTGCGGTGGAGTACGCCGAGCAGCTGACCGGCCGCGCCGGCCGCCCGCATCACGTCGGCGGCCTCCTTCACCACGGCCAGATACTCGCGTTCGAGCGCCTCGATCGCGGGATGCGAGCGGGCCTCGGCCGGAATCCCCGTGGCGACGGCCCCGGTTCGCAGCGCCAGTGCCTCAAGGAACAGTGGAACGGCGGCAGTTGGTGAAGTGCCGTTATTTTCCTGGCCCTTCGCTGCCGCCCGCGCCCGGCGCACCAACTCCCGGAAGCGCAGCAGGTCCAGGGTGTCGGGCGACGCGTTGAGGCGGTAGCCGCCGATGTCCCGGACGAGCCAGTCGCCGGTCGCGCGCATCGCCAACTCCGGTTCCAGCAACCGGCGCAGCACCCCGATGTGCCGGTACACGGCGTTGGCGGGCCGGCCCGGGGGCGACTCGCCCCACAGCGCCCGTACCGTCTCCTCCATGGTCACGGGCTGCCCCGCGTGCGCCATCAGCAGGGCGAGCAACAGCCGTTGCTGTGCGGCCCCCAACCGCACCTCCCCACCGTCGCGCCACACCCGCACCGGTCCCAGCACAGCGAACCGCATAGTCACCGTCGTAACTCCCGCTATAGCCCCGCACGTACGCCCCCCGATTTGCCCCGCAGTCCGTACTGTCCTCAGACGGCGGGAAGTCCCTCTATCCAGCCCAGCACCAGCGAGTTGAACTCGGCCGGCCGCTCCTGGAAGAGCCAGTGGCCGACCCCCTCCAGCACCACCGAGGCGCTGTACGGATGCCCGCTCAGCTTCTCCTCCCAGTCCCCGTCGATCCCCTTGGCCTTCAGCGAGCCGGAGGCCGACAGCGACAGCACCGGGCATGCCCTGCGCGCCAGGAACGTCTCGACGCCGGGCCGGGAGGTCAGCGGGGTCGCCGCCTCGTCGAACAGGCCGTGGAAGACGTCCCGTACGGTCATCGGGTCCATGCCGAGGATCCGCCGGCGGTGCCAGGATCGCAGGGACTCCGCCTCGGGTCCGGACGTGCTGTTGTTCTCCAGCCCGCCGATGACCGCCACGGCGGTGCCGACCGGGTCCGGGACGCGGAAGGCGGCAGCGAGTTGCGGCGCGAAGCCGTCCTCGAAGCCGTAGCCGGGGTCGACGGCGACCACGGCCCGTACCAGCGACGGGTGTTCGACCGCGAGCACCGAGGCGACGACCGCGCCGAGCGAGTGCCCGACCACGACCACCGGGCCGGAGTCGATGCTGTCGAGCAGCTCCGCGAGGTCGGCGGCGAAGTCGCGCGGGCGCTGACCGCCGGTGAGCCCCGAGGAACGGCCGTGCCCCCGCAGGTCCGGCGCGATCACCCGGTGCCGGGCCGAGAACGCGTCGATCTGCGCGGACCAGTCGTGCGAGTCGCAGGTCGCGCCGTGCACCAGCAGCAGCGTCTCGCCGCGCGCGTCGGCGGCGGGCCCCTCGTCGGTGTGGAACAGCCGGTTTCCGTTGATCATGGTGTACGTCATGGAACTTGCTCCCCGTGTACGGGTGTTGGCGATGTCGGCGGGAGCGTAGGCAGGGAGGAGTGGACGAAGTGTGCCTCGCTTGTGAGCGGGGGAGCGGAGCGCGCGGCAGGACTTCAACACCTCAGTGATCACCGCGTCGGCACCTCACGACCTCGCGACCTCGCGACCTCACGCATCGATCTTCCTCCGCACCTCGGCCGCCCAAACGGGGTCGAAGTCCTGCATGGCCTCCTGCGCTGCCCGCCAGGTGCTCAGGGCCGCGGCCCGGTCGCCGGCCGCGAGGTGGGCGTCGCCGAGCCGGTCGAGCACACAGGCCACGTTGAACAGGTCGCCGGACTCACGGAACAGGGCGAGGGCCCGCTGGTGACAGGTCACCGACCGCAGGTGCTCGCCGAGCCGGGTGTGGACATGGCCGAGGGTGTCCCAGGTGTAGCCCTCGGGGAGCCGGGCGCCGAGCTCTTGGAACAGGGCGAGCGCTTGGTGGGCGTGGACGAGGGCGTTGCGGCAGTCGCCGAGACAGGCCTCGCCCCAGGCGGTCGCGACCAGGACGTACGCCTGCCCCCGGCGATGGCCGGACGCCCGGTAGATGCCGAGGGCGGGCGCGAGTTCGTCGAGCCCTTCCTTGAACCGATCCTGCCGGGTCAGCAGCAGCCACAGCGACAACTGGACCTGCGCCAGGCCGTGACCGTCCCCGGCCTCCTCGAACACCCCCTGCGCACACCGCAGTTGGTCCTCCGCCTCGGCGTAGTGCCGCAGCATCACGCAGGCCCGGCCGAGCCCGCGATGGGCATGGCCGAGGGCGACCGGATCGCCCAGGCGGCGGGCGGCGGGCAGGGCGGCGCGTTGCAGGGCGAGGTACTCGTGCCAGTGCCCGAGCCGTTCGTGATACCGCTCCAGACACCAGGCCAGCTGCCAGACATGCCCGTCGAGGCCGTGCTCCACGGCGTGCTCGAACACCCCGAGCAACAGGGGCCGTTCGGACCGGAACCAGGCGCAGGCGGCGGCGTCGTCGCCGAGCGCCTGGGCTTGCACGGACCCTTGGGACGCCTCTTCCGGTTCGGGTGCGACGGGTGTGATGACGGCCGTCGGGGGGTCGTAGAGCAGCGCGGCGGCGTGGGCGGTGTGCAGACAGTGATCGAGCAACCGCCGCACAGCGCCCCGCCGTTCATCGTCGGTCTCGTCCGCGTGGACGAGTTCGGTGGCGTAGGCGTGCAGCAGGTCGTGGAAGACGTACCGGCCGGGGGCCCGCTCGGTGAGGAGGTGTGCGTCGGCGAGTTCGGCGAGCAGCGGCCGGGTCCGTCCGACGGCCAGACCCGCGAGGGCCGCCGCGGTGTGGACGGTGAGATCGGGCCCGGGGTGCAGGGCCAGCAGTCGGAAGAGCCGGGCGGCCTCGGCCCCGAGCGCGTCGTACGACCAGGAGAAGACCGCCCGTACGTCGGTCGCGGTGTCGGCGCCGGCGTCGTGGAAGCCGTCAAGTGCCCTGTGTGCACTCCGGAGTTGGTCGGCGAGTGCCGAGAGCGGGAAGGAGGGGTGGACGACGGCACGGGCGGCGACGACCGCCAGCGCGAGGGGCAGCCGTGCGGTGAGCGCGACGATCTCCGTGACGGCCTCGGGCTCGGCGGCCACCCGGTCGGCGCCGATCCGCGCGGCCAGCGCCGTACGGGCGTCGTCTGACGTGACCAGGCCCAGGGTGAGGGGACGGGCACCGTCGGCGGAGGCGAGCCCGCTGAGCCGATTCCGACTCGTCACAAGGACCAGACACCCGGCCGCACCGGGCAACAGGGGCCGCACCTGCGCGGCGTCACGGGCGTTGTCGAGCACCACCAGCATGCGGCGCCCCGCCAACAGGCTGCGGTACAGGGCGGCCTGCGCGTCCAGCGACTCGGGCACGCGCGCCGCCGGCACACCGAGGGCGTCCAGGAATCCCCGTACGGCGTTCTGCGGCGGCGTGGGCGACACCCCGGCGGCAAAGCCGCGCAGATCGACGTACAACTGCCCGTCCGGGAACCGGTCGGCGACCTTGTGCGCCAGATGCACGGCCAGCGCGGTCTTGCCGACACCGGCTGTGCCGCTGATCGTGCAGATTACGGGGGCGGAGGGGGGACTCGGTCCGTCGAGACCCTCCAGGAGGCCACGCAGCCGCTCCAGTTCGACGTGCCGCCCGACGAAAGCGGGGAGGGCGGAGGGGAGTTGGGCGGGTGGGACGGGTGGGGTGGTGAGGGGAGGGGGAGTTGGGGAAGTCGGGGAAGCCGGGGAACTTACGGCGGAGGGCGTCGGCCTGTCGGTCACCGGTGGCCGGGCGGCGATGAGTTCGGGCCCGGGGTCGACACCCAGCTCGTCAGCGAGCCGGGCGGCGGTAGCGCGGAACACCGCGAGAGCCCGGTCGGGGTGCCCGGTGGCGTCGAGGGCGCGCATGAGCAGGGCCTGTATCCCCTCGTCGAGCGGACCCCGAGCCGCACTGGCGGAGAGGACGGGCAGCACACGGTCGGCCCGCCCACAGCCGAGCGCGAGTTCGGCGGCCTCACGCACGACGGAGTCGTACTCGCGCTCCAGTTCGACAAAGAGAGGATGGGCGGAAGCGGAAGCCGAAGCGGATGCCCCTGCACCGTCCCCATCCCCGTCCCCATCCCCGCCTCGCAAGGAGAGGGCCTCGATGAAGAGGTCGACGGCACCCGCGGAATCACCGAACCCCCTGGCCCGCCCTACCAGTTGACGAAAGACAAGCAGGTCGACGGAGTCGGGCGGCACCGTGAGCCGGTAGCCGCCGCCCCCGCGCAACAGCAGCCCGCCCTCGGCCCGCAGGGGCAGCCCCGGCTCCAACAGCCGCCGCAGCTCGCCCACATGCCGGTGCACCATGTTCACGGCATGCCCGGGCGGCCGGTCCGCCCACAACGCGTCGACGATGTCCGGCAGTTGCACAGGAGAACCGGCACGCGCCAGCAGCAGTGCGAGCAGAGTCCGACGCCCCGGAGGCCCCGGATCGACCTCGACCCCACCCCGCCAGACCCGCACCTCCCCAAGAACCCTGAACCGTAAAGGAACCGGCTCCTCTGGCACCCTCCACCTCCACCACCGACCGAATCCTCATGCTAGGCATCGGGGGGATGGCACTCACGGGGTAGGACATTTCGGGCGCGGCGCAATCGGGAGGACGCTTCCTGCTCTTCCCCGAGGCTTCGCGCTTTCGTAGAGTCCGATCATTCGAGACGGGCTCTGGGGGTCGTGTGGCTGTTCCTGCGGCTCGGAGCCGGGTCCTACGCGTGATCCGTAGTGTGGGCTCGTTCTTGAAGGAACTCCTGGTGGAGCTCGTGGGCGAGGCAGTGCTGACGGTGGTCGCCTGCTTTGCCGCGCTGGGTCTGGCGCTGGCTCTGGCTCTGGCGTTTGTCTGGGGATGGGGGCGCAGTCCGCTCGTCACCGGGGGCGCAGGTGGTGCCTTGCTGGCCTTCCTCGGTTATGGCGGCTGGGAGCTGCTTCGTCCTGCCAAGCCGAGGTGGCGCGGACGACTGGCGGGTGTGGCGGCCACCGCGTTTGCCGTGGCCGCCCTGTTCATCGCCTACGGCTGGTCCTGCAGCTGCTCCTGAACGGCCAGCTGGACAGAGCCTATGCGACCGCCAGACAGATGAGTTCAGAGTCCGTCAGCCGTGGCGGCCTGCCCATCCTCCGGCCGGTCCCCTGCTCGTCATCGATCTTCACATGCAGTGCGGTCAGCTGCCGAGACTGGATTCTCAGGCGGGGAAGAAGTCGGCGCTTTGGACGTACTCCATCGCCTTGGTGAACTCCGGGTCGCCGAGGCGGTGTTCCATTTCCTGCGGGCTCAGGTCCTCCATGCGGGTCTGGATCCAGTACAGGTTGCCCAGGGGATCGCGCACCCGGCCGACCCGGTCTCCGAAGAACAGGTGGGTGACCTCGGTGACCGAGGTGCCGCCGGCCGCGACTGCCTGACGGTGCACGGCGTCGGCGTCCTCGACGTAGAGGCGCAGGAAGCCAGGGGTGGGCGGCCACTCCGGCCGCGCGTCGAACATCATCACCACCGAGTCACCGATCCGTACCTCCGCATGCTCGATGACCCCGTCCTTGCCCGCAAGGCACGCGAGCTCCTCTGCGCCGAAGGCCCTCTTCATGTAGTTGATGAGCTGCACCGTGTCGCGCGAGATGATCCATGGCGTCACGGTGCTGTAGCCCTGGGGTACCGGGTTTACGGGCATCTGACTGCCTCCTGGGTGCGAGTGCCTCAACGCGGTGATGACGCTAGACGCCCTTTAGGTCACTCACCGTCCTAGAAGCTCCCGATAGATAGGGATCTCGCGAGACGAGCCAGCCAGACATAGCACTTGATTGTCTAATGCCCTTTGGACTGTCGATGCGCTTCAGTGAGTGGTGCGTGCGATCTCGATGGCGAGGGCGCCGAGCGCTTCCTTCTCCGGTGGGTAGATGGCGCGGATGTTGGTGAGCTGCTGTTCGCGGGTGGCGGTCGGGTTGACGTTGGCCGGTCCCTCGCCGTCGAGCAGGGCTTCGAAGTCGGGGTACTCGGTGACCCGTTCGACCTTGACATCGCAGGTCTCGTCGGTGCCTTTGATGCAGAAGCGGATGGTGTCGCCTGCGGCGAGGTCGGCGAGGTGCGGGTATTTCACGCGTACCTCGATGGTCTTGGTGCCTGCGGCGACGAGGTCGAAGTACTGGCGGTAGAGGTTGAGTTCGCGGACTCGGACCGGGATGTCGGTCATGGGGCGGGAATGCTCCTGGAGTCGGGTGCGGTCATCATGCGGCCGATTTCGGAGGCCGAGTACGAGCGGAAGAAGTGGCGGGGATCGGACAGCAAGGTATCGGTCATGGCCAGCAGTTGCTCGGCGTACTCGGTGACGGTGCCAGGCCATAGCCGGGTGTCGAGCATCCAGTCCGCCGCACCCGCCGGTAAGGGGAGACGCCCTTCACGAATCAGGGACTTGGAGAGCTTCGCGCCGGTGTCGGTCACGACTTGCGGACAGAACAGACGGGACGGGAGCTGTCCGTGGGTGAGTCCGACGGCCTGGAGGGCTTCGTCGACCAGGTGGGAGCCGAAGACCCAGTCGCCGCCCTTGACCATGACGTGCAGCGTGCCGCGAGGATTGGCCAGGGAGAGTTCCTTGACCATGTTGCGGTACAGGGTGGCCAGGTCCAGGTAGGTATCTCCGGTGGGGGTGATGGTCACCTGGTAGGAGCCGTGATCGAGGCAGACTGCCTCCACTCGTGCGGCCTCGCGGTCGATGAGTTGGACCCGGGTACGTTCGGCGTGTTTCTCGGCCCAACCGCAGTTGGGCTGCGGGCACGGGATGCGCAGGTGCGGTGTGCCGGTGGAGGGGGCGAGCCACCAGCGGGCGGCGTCGAGGCGTGGTTGGAGTCGGAGCCAGGTGCGGCGGAAGCGAGCACCAGCCTGTTGCTGGCTGTAGGTCTCGATCCGGTGCGGGATGCCCACGTGCAAAGAGAGGGCTGTGAACAGGGGCTGGTACAGGGTGTCGACCAGGCCGGTCAGGGCCTGAGCACCCAGGGCTTGGGCGTAGGCGCGCTGGTAACGGTGGCCGGTCTTGGGATCAGTGGTCAGCTCGTACGGAGCGTTGTCGAGGGCACTGAAGAGGACTTCGGCCGGGATGCCGAAGCGGTCGCGCAGACGGGCGGCCATGGCGAAGGCCATGGACTGTACGAGCGAGGTGCCGATGTGTGGGGCGCCGTTGATCTGGGTGCCGACGACGAGCACGATGCGCTCAGGTGGGGTGGCCTGGATGCGCGGCGTCAGGACGTCCTCGGCATGGTGGAGGGCGTTTGCCAGCACTGTGTTCGGCGAGACGAGGTGGGTTGTCATCGGATGTCCCCCTGAGCTGGGTCGGGTTCGCTTGGCTCGGGTGCGGCTGAGGAGGAGGCGCTGTCGGGGGCGTGGCCGATATCTGGCCATGTAGTGGTGGCCAAGGAGGCGATCGTCCCTGCTGATGGCGTGAAGGACTCGGCGCTTGTCGGCGTCAGCATGCGGGCACCACGCTGTGGTGGAAGAAGGCTGCCCAGACGCACTTGCCGGGGCCTTGGCGTCGCGACACGCCCCAGTGGTCGGCGACAGCGGATACGAGCAGCAGGCCACGGCCATCCTCGGCGGTGCTCCGTGCCTCCCGCTTGGCGGGTGTGCCGCTGCCGCTGTCGTGTACCTCGATGCGCAAGACGGTGGCGTGCAGTTCGACTCGTACAAGGATCCGCCCACCCGCAGGGGCTCCGTGCAGGACGGCGTTGGTGGTGAGTTCGGAAGTGCACAGCCGAATGTCGTCGAGTCGTTCGGTCTGTCCCCACTGAGTAAGGGCGTCGGTGACGAAGGCGCGGGCTGCGCCTGGTGTGATCCGTCGCCGGTCGAAGAGCATTGTTTCGTGCTCGACAGCGCCGTCGAGGGTCTGGTCAGGAGTGAGCGTGTCCGGCTCGGCGGGCAGGTTGCTGGGCATGGTCAACAGCCAACCTCTGTCGCTCGTTCGGGTCGGGAGCCAGCAAGGGGGCCATACAGGGGGCCACTATGGGGGCCTGAGTTCGCGTGCTCCGGGGAGAGAGATGGGCGACACGGGGATCGGTGCGCTCCTCGTCCGGCTGCGCACTGCGCGTGGCTGGACCCAGCAGAGAGTGGCCGACGAGTACAACCTGTTGGAGGGGCGTGCCGCCAAGACCGGTAAGGAGATCGGGCGTTACGAGCGTGAAGCGCGTATACCGGTTCCGTACACCCGGAGGTACTTGGCGCAGCTATTCGGCGTGGAAGCCGCAGTGCTCGACCAGGCCGTCGCGTTCAGCAAGAGCCAGCGCGTCGGGGACGGCATGAATGGGGTCTCGCTGGAGTTGTCCGCGCGATCCTCGGTTCGTCCACGCTCCGCGGTGGGCGTCGTGTCGGAGGACGCGGTGGCGTCGGCCGACTTCGCCCGGTTCATCGCGCTGCGCAACGCCGACGAGTTCGTCGTCGAGCAGCTGGAGGCCGATGTCGCCCGGCTTGCCCGTGCCTATGTCAGCCATCCGCTGCTGGAGCTGTACGTCGAGATCAAGCGGCTGCGGGACGGGGTGTTCGAGCTACTGCGGGGGCGTCAGCACCCACGGCAGACCGCCGACCTGTACGTCGCGGCCTCACGTCTGTGCGGGCTGTCCGCACACGTCTGCCTGGACCTGGGCGACTACGACTCTGCGGCCACTCACACCCGTACTGCCCGGGCATGCGCCGAGGTGGCAGGGCATGAAGAGATGCTGGCCTGGGTGCGGGCCGTCGAGTCGCTGATCGCCTACTGGACCGGGCGATATGAGCAGGCAGCGCGGCTGGCGCAAGTCGGCCGTCACCACCGGGCTCGCGGCAGCATCGGAGCCCGGCTGGCGAGCCTGGAGGCGCGGGCACTGGCCATCGCCGGTGACCGGGCCGGCGCCGTGATGGCCATGGTGGACGCGGAGCGCCTACGTGAGGCGATGTCGGCCCACGACGAGATGCCGGGCGTCTTCGCCTTCCCGGCCGCCAAGCAGTTCGCGTACGCCGGGACGACCTGTCTGGCTGTGGGTGGGCGAGAGCACGTCCGGCAGGCCATCGCCAGCGCGGACACCGCGATCCGGCTCTACCGGAGCGCTGAGGACGAGGACCGGTCCGTCGGGGATCTGTTCGCCGCCCACGTTGATATCGCCCGAGGCCACATGCTCTTGGGCAACCTGGACGGTACCGAGACGATGCTCGCCTTCGTCCTGGACTCCCCGCCGGAACGCATGTCGGCCAGTATCGTGCGGCGGCTCACCGCTCTGGGCCGGGAGCTGGGCGGGCCGCAGTACGGTGGAGCCGCCCAGGCCGCACACCTGCGCGCACGACTTCAGCACACGGCCGTCCGTGCGGCCTTACCCGCCGCCCACTCCCGGGAGCTGCCGACGTGACCGAACTGTCCGCCGCACACGATGCTGCCGTCACCGACCGAGGCCGCCTCGCCGGAAGCGCCTACAGCAGCGACCGGGACCTGGCCGCGCGCCAATCTCTCTACCAGTGGCAGACGCCCCGTTACGACCTGCCGGGCATCGTCGTCGAGAAGCTGAGCGACGTGCGTGTACGTGGGAGCGTGGTCGATATCGGCTGCGGCAACGGCAAGTTCATCCAGCGGCTCCGCGAGGACCGGCCCGACCTGTCCCTGCTCGGCCTCGACATCGCCCCTGGCATCCTCGCCGGTGTCCCCGGCCCGGTCGCTGTGGCCGACGCCCTCCGCCTGCCGCTGGCCGCGCAGAGCGTCGACGTCGCCTTGGCGCTGCACATGCTCTACCACGTCCCCGACATCGCCCAGTCGGTACGGGAACTGTCCCGGGTCGTCGCCCGTGACGGGCTGATGATCGCCTCCACCAACAGCGACCGGGACAAGGCCGAACTCGACGACCTCTGGCAGCGCGCTGCAGGCGACGTTCTCGGCATCGGACGCGGCCCGGCCCGCATCTCGCTCAGCGCCCGCTTCTCCCTGGAGAAGGCCCCGAGCTACCTGCGGGAGGCGTTCGGTCGGGTCGAGACGATCGAACTGCCCGGCACCATCACGGTCCGCGATCCCGAGCCGGTGATCGCGCACATGGCCTCCTACCGGGCGTGGGCGGACCAGCACGACGTGCCTTTCGAGGTGACGATCGAGCGGGCCCACGCGATCCTTGTCGATCACATTGCTCTACACGGGGCCTTCGAGGTCACGTGCCTGGGCGGCATCCTCGTCTGCCGCCGCTGAGTGCGGGCTCCCTCGTCGGTGACGCTTGTCCACGAGCTGGGTTTTCGGTTGCCGTCCGAGGCAACGGTCCGCCTTGCGATCGGGATGGTGTCCTCGGCGGGACACCGTCCTCACAGGCCTTCTACACGCTATCGGCTTGTTTCGTCCGGCAGCGGACGGGGCCGGTTGATCCGAGAAGGAAACGCCCTACATGCCGCCTTTATGAAGATGCAGTTTGGGATATTGCGGATATTTATGGGCATTTCAGGGTGTCGATCTGGAAACGGCCGAGGCGCGGCGGGGTAGCCGACTACTCCTGGTAGAGCAGTTGCTTCTGGGGCACGCCTCTGGTGCGGGATCCCGCACCGCCGGCTGCCAGTATCTGCGCGTTTCAGTGACACAAAGCATGGCTACTGGCAGTATCAGACAGGTGGCAGACGGTAGGACCTTTGGGGGACCAAGTGATTCCGCATACTCGTATGACGCGTTCCCGGCTCTACGTCCTGATTGATTCGATCGAAGCGGATATGCGGAACTTGCTGGTCCGCTATGTACTCGATCACTTGGACGAAGAGTCGGCCCTTGGTCCCAACTATGAGAAGTCTAATTTGAAGCGGGAAGCTGACGGGGTCGGCGAATCTGTCAGTGTTGTCCAATATTTGGACATGCGTGAAGCCTATGATGTGCTCAATAGGCATCGCGACGCACTTCCGTCTGATCTCGGCCGAGAGATGCGAGAGAACACGCCGTTAATGGACTCGCTCGTTCCTATCAGGAATCGAGTAATGCATGGTCGACCACTGCAAGCAGGTGACCCAGAGACGGCGGTTAGTGTCTGCAGAAACTTTAGGACGCGTTACTGGAACACGCTCAGAGGCGCACTAGACCATCTGGATGCAGACCCAACTTGGGAACCTGCTTTTGAGGATCAGGGGCGCCGCTCCGACAGAATACTGCACAATCTTCCCTTGCCGGAGTACGATGAAACTGGGCTAATTGGCCGAACCGAGGACTGCAAGAAAATCGTTTCTCATCTTCTCAAGCGCCGTGAGTCAATGCTAACGATCACTGGAGAAGGGGGAATTGGTAAGACAGCTACCGCTCTTGAGGTAGCTTACATGCTTGTTGATAATGTTGATTCGCCATACGAGTGTATTCTGTGGGTATCTCTTAAGACCGAGCGGCTCACTGCCTCAGGCGTGGTTGGAATAGTTAACTCCATACGGGATGTCACGGGGGCTGCAAGGAAGCTCGGGCAAGCATTTGACACTGACTTTCGCGGCGGAATCAACGAGCTTGCTGAAGCTTTGGAAGGAATTGAAACGCTTCTTATCATAGACAACCTTGAGACGGTTGATGGAGAGGAGGTTATCGCACTTTATGAGAGACTTCCGGAAAGTGTGAACTATCTCTTTACAAGTCGAGTTGGCGTCGGCCAGTTTGAGCGCCGCATTCTGATGGGTCCTCTGAAAGAAAAGGACGCTTCAAGCCTGTTCCGGCAATTTGCGCGATCCAGAGAGATTGCTCGACTTGTGCGTCTTGAGCCTGGCACTGTGAGGGAAGTCGTCAAGAGGCTCAGGTATAGCCCTTTGGCTATAAGATGGTACATACTTTCAATTGAGGCAGGCGAGCAGCCGAATCTTGCACTTGAGAACCAAGAGGAACTCTTGGACTTCTGTGTGAGGTCAGTGTACGACAGCGTGACACCTGCGACTCAGGAAGTCCTTCTGATTCTTTACGCTCTTGAAAGGGATGCCACATTTGACGAGTTGGCTATTCTCGGCGATGTCTCAGTGGACGCGCTGCGTAGATCTGTGCATGAACTTTTGAATGGGTCTTTGGTTCGCCTTGAGAATGATCCAGACGGATCACTTGTCTCAAAGGTGAACCTCACGGAGGCTGCAAAATCTTACCTGCGGCGAGTAAATGCGCCGAACGCAATTGCAGTCAACGCAATTCTTGAGAGAGAGCAAGATTTTAGGCGTTCGGCCGAGCGGCGGCGAAACGATGAGAAGGCGCGGAAACTGGCGCCTAACGTAGTTCGCACCCGAACCAACAATGACGAGCCGGTTGCGCACCTTCTGAGGAAGGCACTCTCAGAGTCAAAGGACGGAGCATTTGGCCAGAGTCTCGACCTGGTCGAGAAAGCACGGTCGATGAGTCCTGATTTTTGGGAGGTGGACCGTGTTCAAGGTTTCATTCTTTCGGCCCAAGGAAATATTGAAGGCGCGACTTCCGCGTATCTAGCTGCTTTCCGGAAGGCCAGATCTAGTGACGACAGTCTCGCCGAGGCCGTGGTGTCCTACTTCTTTGCCGGCCACCTGGCTAGAAAAGCTCATGAGGTACAGAAGGCGACCGAATATGCTCGCATTTCGCACAAGTATTTTAATAGTGCCGAGACGGCGCAAACGCTAGGGTCCTATCTAATCTGGATGTACGAGTTTAGCGAGGGGCAAACTCTTCTTGAATGGGCCTTGGAGCGTGCCGGCGGGAAGATCAAGCTAATCACTCTCACAGCTCTAGTAGACTCGTGGCGTCGCTGGTCTGAATATCTCCTAGATCGCGAGCATCGAGGGCTGGAAGCTGCCGATAAGGCGCAAGCTGGCTTCTCTATTGGAGAACAAGAGGTCCGTGGAGGAGTCTCCGATCTGCGCCTTTTCGATGGAGTCCTGGAGAGTTTCTCGCAATATATTCGTTGTATTACTTCACCTGGTATCGACGGTTCCGTAAAGGATGAGCAGACGCTACGCATGGCTCGGCGGGTCAGTACTCAACTTTTCACTTTTGAAGCGTGCCGGGGTTGGCGGCATTTTCCGGGCGACGTGGCTAAGCTTAGGCGCACATCCAACAACCTTGAAATTCAAGATATATGTGACAAGATTCTAGATTATGCTCGGCCGGGTGATTATCAAGAATTGGATATACCCGATCCTCAGCGGAAGGAAGTTACTGAAGGGGTGGTGAAAACCTGGGTCGGTCACTATGGATTTATCGCCCATCCTCGATTTCTTAATAATGTCTTCTTTCATGAGTCATCCGTGGAAAACCGTGAAGAGGAATGTCCGGGCGATCTTACTGGACGGGTCGTTCGCTTCATTCCCAGCACTGACGCGGACGGGCGCGACCGGGCCAATTGGGTACATATTGTTGCGGTCGGCGTAGAGTGACGCCTCACGTGACTGCGTAGGTGACGTCTCGGATGTGGTGCAGGACTTCAACGGGCCAGTGTCCCTGAATGAGTTCGGCGAATTGTGCCGGGTCGGCCTGCTCGGCGGCAGGCTGGTGACCGCGTAGACGGTCTTCGTCTCGGCCTTGCCGGTCTTGCGGTGGGGGCGGTGCCTGTTGACCGGGACGACCAGGCGCGCCCGTAAGAACTGCCGCTGTCGCTCGGCGGCGAGGCTGACAGATGCCCCGCTCTCGTCCCAAGGTGGTGAGCGGGCAGGCGGAAACCCGTAGCCTAGGACCAGTAGCAGTACGCAGCCCGATGCACGCGGAAGGGATGCCGATGACCACAGCCCCGAGCGGTGTGCCTCATCCGCCGCGCCCGTCGTCGCATCCGCTGCGGACCATCCGTGACATTCGGGAGTCTCTGCCTGAGGACCAGCGTCGGCACTTCGACGCGGAGCTCGCCGACACGGAGATCGAGGCTCTGCCCGAGATGCTGCACCGCTGGGTGGCGCTGAGCAACGACGGCTTCGAGGAGTTCCTGCTCTCCCGGCCCTTCGAGGGTCTGGAGATCGGCGCCCGCTCCTACGATGCGCAGACGGACGCCGAGTGATCTACCTGTTCGACACCAATGTCGTCGCCGAACTCACGACCCGGCGAAGCCCGATCCGCGCGTCCTGGCCTGGTTCCGGTCCACGGCCCGCCCCAACCGCTTCCTGAGCGTGATCACCGTCGCCGAGATCGAGGCCGGCGTTGCCGCGACCCCGGACCCCGTAAAGCGGCCGCCTACCTCACCATCCACAAGACGCTCAAGGCCGCCGGCACCAGCATCGACCCACCGGACGCCCTGATCGCCGCCACCGCCCTGGCCAACGGCTGGACGGTGGCCACACGCAATATCAAGCACATGGCCCGAACCGGGGCTCTGGTGGTCAATCCGTGGGAGCAGCAACTGTAGGTGGCCCCGCGGCGTCGGTGCCGTATGTGCGCTGCCACCCCAGAGGCCCTCCCGTTCGCCGAACGGAAGGGCCTCTGACCAGGTGTTTCTCTATGCCCCGGCAGGATTGGAACCTGCGACACCCGCCTTCCAGGCCAGGCAGAAGCGCGTGGTCGGCCGTTGCTCTCGACTCGGCCACGTGGCCGGAGCGTGTCAACGCCCGCGACCTGGGCGGGCTGGGTCCGGCCGTGCGGTCCGCTTCGATGTCCTGCCCTGATCGTCCAACCTGGCGATCCACTAGTCCGAGCCGCGCGCCAGGCGTCAGCGCTCACACCCCCGTACGTTTCCGGCCATACGAGGGCGGCACAGCATGGGCGACGAGCCACAGGGGCACCGATGCCCTCGTGCAGACAACAGACGAGACCGCCGACTTCACGGCGCTGTCGCAGGAGTTGACCGGATTCGACGCGGCGACGCTGCGGGGCACGGGACTCGCCGAGACATACCTGGCAGTGGCCGCCGAGCGACTGGGCCAGGACCGATTAGGGCGGCTCCTGGAGGCGGGCGGAGACCCGCTCGGCGAGCTGGACGACGACCTGCTCGGTGCCGCCCGCGCCCTCACCCACCTGTGGTACACGGGCAGTTGGCCGGAATCGGCACCCTTCGTGGTGTCGGCGCGCGCCTACGCCGAGGGGCTGGTCTGGAAGGCGGCAGGGCTCGCCGCTCCTGGCACGGCACCCGGCGGCTACGGAAGTTGGGCCGCCTCCCCGTCATCCTCCCCGTCCCGGGCGGGCTCCCGGTGAGCGACTACGACGTGATCGTCGTGGGCGCCGGGATCGCGGGCTCGCTCGTGGCGAAGGAACTGAGCCTCCGGGGTCGTCGCGTCCTGGTCCTGGAGGCCGGGGAGCGCGCCACCGACCCCGAGCGAGGCCACCGTGAGGCCCTCGACCGGTACGCCACGGCATCCGCGAAGGTGCCGGGATCCGCTCACCGGCCGAACCCCGCCGCCGACTGGCCCGAGGTCACCGACCTGACCGGCACGGACGGTGACCCGGGATTCCGGGCGGTCGGCCATCTGCTGCAGGACGGCCCGCTCCCGTACGCCAGCGGCTACGTCAGGGCCAACGGCGGCACCGGCAACGTCTGGACCGGACTCGCCCCGCGCATGCTGCCGGAGGACTTCGACACCGAAGCCTTCGGGTACGGGCGCCGCTGGCCGCTCACCTATGACGACCTGGAGCCCCATTACCGGGCGGCGGAAGGGGAGTTGGGGGTAGCCGCCGATACCGACGAGCAGCGCGCGCACGCCGGGCTCGGTTTCCCCGAGGGCTACACCTTCCCCATGCGGGCCCTGCCCGCCAGCCACCTGGACCGCCTCCTCGCGGAGAGCCTCGACGGACGGCGCGTCAAGGACCCGGTGACCCTGGGCGAGGTCGAACTGCGGTTGGTCGGCACCCCGCAGGCCCGCAACAGCGTGCCGGACCCGGGCTATGACGGTGGGCGCGGCTATGTTCCGCGCGGTGCCCAGGGGCGGCCCGATCCAGACAGCCGGTGCGTGGGCAACGCGACGTGCATCCCGCACTGCCCCTCGTACGCGAAGTACACCCCGCTCAAGACGCAAGGACAATGGGGGAGTTCGGTCACGCTCGTGGACCGGGCCGTGGTCAGCCGCGTGCTCGTCGACGGGAACGGGCGCGCCACAGGCGTGGAGTACCTCTCGTACGACGGCCGGGCCACCCGGGTGCACGCCGACGTCGTCGTGCTCGCCGCGCACGCCATCGAGAACGCCCGACTGCTCCTCCTGTCCCGGCTCGCCACCCGCAGCGGCCAGGTCGGCCGCAACCTGATGGACCACCCGGTGCTGCTCACCTGGGGCCTCATGCCGGAAGCGGTCGACCCCTACCGCGGGCCCGGGTCCACCTCGGGCTTCGAGGGGTTCCGCGCCGGACCCGAACGGCGCGCGCGGGCGCCCTTCCGCATCGAGGTCGGCAACTGGGGGTGGGTGTGGGCCAAGGGCTCGGTGGACGGCGATGTAGCCCAACTCCTCCACGACAAGGGCCTGTTCGGAGCCGAGCTGCGGCGCGCCGTCGGGGACCGGGTGCGCCGCCAGTTCGCCCTGCAGTTCGAGATGGAGCAGGGCGCGGACCCCGCCAACCGCGTCACCCTCCACCCGCACGCACGCGACCAGCTCGGTCTGCCCCGCCCCCAGGTCACCTACGACCTGTCGGACCACGTCAAGGAGGGCATGGCCGCCGCCAAGCGCGCGTCCGACCAGATCTTCGCCCTGCTCGGCGCCGAGGACCACACCGACTACGAGCCCGCGGCGGCGTGGCCCGGCCGCTTCGAGCACAAGGGCCGCCTCTACGGCTACCGCGGCGCCGGCCACGCCGCCGGCACTCACATCATGGGCGGCTCCCCGGGCACCTCGGTGGTCGACTCATGGCAGCGGTGCTGGGACCACCCCGGCCTGTACGCCGTGGGCTGCGGCAGCATGCCCTCCGTCGCCACCTCCAACCCGACCCTGACCATGGCCGCCCTCGCCCTGCGCAGCGCCCAGCGCATCGAGGCCGACCTCGCCGACCGGGACCGCCCCGCCGCTCTCACCCCAGACGTTCCCGCATGAGTACCCCACGTACCCCAGGAGTGCCCGCATGAGCCCGCTGCCCCTGCCGCCCGTCGCCGAGCCCTTCCGACTCCCCTTCCACTACGGTGCGTTGCACAACATAGGCATCGACTGGCTCACCGAGGCGGAACCGGTCCGGGACCTGCTCGCCAAGCATCACCCCGCCCTGACCGCCGCCACTTTCGACGGCCGGGCCCTGGTCTCGCTCAACTACCAGCTCTACTTCGCGCAGTACGCGTTCGGCGGGGGCGTCACCCAGGAGATCGAGTACAACGTCATCGCCTTCCCCACCGCCCAGACGGACCGCGTCCCCGAGCTGACCTACGCGCAGTACGCGCAGGGCTGGGACCAGACGAAACTCCTCGGCATCGCCCGCATCCACGTCGTGTGCGACAACCCGTACGCCATCACGGCCGGACGCGAGCTGTACGCCGAGCCGAAGTTCCCGGGCTGGTTCGAGGTCGACCTGCCGTCCCTGAACGGTCCGGCGGGCGAGACCTGGACCGTGCACTGCAAGGCGGCCGAGGTGGCGCCGGACGACACCCTGGTGCGTGAGGAAACACAACTGGTCTCCCTCAGTGCCGAGTTGGACGGCCTGACGCCCGCTCCCACCAACAACACCCCCATCACCGGCTACGGCACCGACACCGACGGCCGGGCCCTCGCGGGACCCATGAACGTCTACCAGCCCTACCGCTGGTTCGACCTGAGCGCCCCGCACCACGCCGACCGCGTACGCCTGACCGTTCATGCCCACGACAGCGACCTCGGCCGCGACATCCACCAACTGCTCGGTGACACCAGCGCCGTCGGCGCCTGGACCTACCAGTCACCCCCGGTGGCCGCCCACAACCGGCCCTACTACCTGAGCCCCCAGGGCTGACGGACTCCTTTCGGGCGCCGCACCCGGGAGCCCGGCGAGTCACGACACCGATGCTGCCGCCCCCGCCGACTCCACCACCTTCGCAACAGCCCCCAACGCGTCCCGCCCCCCGAACTCCGCCCGCAACTCCCCCGCCCGCCTCAAATACCCCGTCTCCCCCAGCACCGTAAGCACCGCCTTCCGCACATCCGCCGCCGAAGGGTCCCCGCTCCGCAGGTCGATGCCGACCCCGCTCCACTCCACCCGCGCCGCGATCTCCGGCTTGTCCTCGCCGTCGCCGCCCACGACGAGGGGGACGCCGTGCTGGAGGGCCTGGTGGACGCCGCCGTAGCCGCCGTTGGTGACCAGGGCGGAGGCGTGGGGGAGGAGGAGGTCGAAGGGGACGTAGCCGGCCAGGCGGGCGTTGGGTGGGACGGGGCCCGCGGACTCGAGCTCGGCGGGGCCGTCGGGGCGGCCGGTCGCGGCCACGACGAGGACGTCCTCGTCGGCCAGAGCCTCCAGGGTGGGGCGGATCAGACGGCCGAGGTCGCGGTTGGCGAGCGTGCCCTGGGTGACCACTACGACCGGCCGCCCCGCGTTCCGTACGTCGGCCCACCACTCCGGCAGTTCCTCCGGGCGTTCCTCCGCGGTGCGGGGTGTGGAGGTCAGAGGTCCTACGAAGCGGAAGGACGACGGGGCGTTGCCGCGCGGGTACTCGAAGCCCGGGACGGTCAGTTGGAGGTAGTGGTCCGGCACGGTGATCAGGCAGTCGAGGAAGAACCCGGGGAGTTGGACGCCGCTCTCGCCGAAGTTTTCCTCGATGTGCTGCTGGGTGCCGGCCATCATCTGTTTGACCTGCTCGTTCATCTCCCTGTGCCGTTCCCTCGCGTCCTCCCCCGTCAGCGGCTGCATACCGAGTCCGACGGGCGGGGCGTCGTCGCTGAGCAGGGTCGGCATCGTGAGGCCGAGGCTGATCGTGACCGGGCGGTGGCCGGGGGGTGCCGAGAGGGCCAGTGCCGACGTGCCCAGGAACAAGGGGTCGCTGATGACCACCGACGCCGGGAAGCGGCGGTCCAGGAGGTTCTTCAACGCGCCGTACTGGGCCGCGGTCGGGTCGCCGAAGATGTACTTCATGTCGTAGTCGATCTGCGCCGGGCCCACCGGGACCGCTGCGCGCTCGGGGAAGTACAGCTCCAGTTTCCGGTCGTCGAAGTCCGCGGCGGACGGCAGCGACACATGGAGGGCTCCCACGGCCCGCACCTGCTCGGCGAAACGGCTCCCCGTCAGTACGACGACCTCGTGCCCCCGCCGCACCAGGTCGGCGGCGACGGTGAGGACGGGCTGGACATGGCCGTGGAAGGGCGTTGCGGTGGCGATGACGAGTGTCATGGTCGGCTCCCTGCTCGCTCGGTGGACGGTCGGGTCGGTCGGTTCCACGGGAGCGTAGGGATCTTGTGTGCAGAAGCAGTGCGTCGTGCGTTGCCCGCCCAGCCCGCCCTGCCCACGTCGTGATTCTCAAAGTTCCTTAAGAAACGGCCCAGTTGATTCACAGGCAGGTTGACCATGGTTAAACAATGAGCCAAGTCACCGTAAAGACTGGGTCGGGGAGCGCGTCGTGAACCAGTCGCTGTTCGTCGCCGTCGATCTCGTCGCCATCGCCGCCCTCACCTTCGGGGTCTACTTCCCGCGCCACCATCGCCGGGACCTGATCGCCGCCTTCCTCGGTGTGAACGTCGGGGTTCTTTCGGTTGCGATGACCCTCAGCTCCGCTTCGGTGGGGATCGGGCTGGGGATGGGGCTGTTCGGGGTTCTGTCGATCATTCGGCTGCGGTCGTACGAGATCGCCCAGCACGAGATCGCCTATTACTTCTCCGCTCTCGCTCTCGGTCTGCTCGCCGGGCTTCCTACGAGCCTGAACGTGTTGACGGTCGCCCTGATGGGGCTGATCGTCCTCACGATGTACGTCGGCGACCACCCCCGGCTCTTCGGCCGGCACCGCCAGCTCAGCCTGCGGCTCGACTCCGCGTACACCGACGACGAGGCCCTGCGGGCGCATCTGGAGGTGCTGCTCGGCGGGCGCGTGGTGAACATGTCGGTCAAGGGTGTCGACCTTGTCAACGACACGACCCAGGTTGATGTCCGTTACCTCGTCACCGGGGGATCGCAGGCACCCCGGGAGGCCGGAACCTCCCCCGCACGGCAGGGAGTCGGGGCGTGACCGCACCCGCCTCCTCCCTCGACCTCGGCCCGATGGTCGGCGCCCTGCGTCCGATCGGCCTCGACGAACTCGTCGAGCGGGCCTCGCTGTTGACCCGTCTGGACCGGAAGTACATGCTCCCGATCCGTGAACTCCCGCTGTTTATCAGTGGGGTGGGTGTGGACGCACAAGTTCTGGAGATGGGTGGGGCGCGGGACTTCGGGTATCGGTCGGTCTACTTCGACACCCCGGAGCTGGACGGCTATCTGCGGACCGCGCGCCGCCGCCGACGCCGGTACAAGCTGCGCGTCCGTACGTATCTCGACTCCGGCGACCACTACTTCGAGGTCAAGACGAGCGGCCCGCGCGGTACGACCGTCAAGGAGCGCATCCCGTACGACGGTGATCTGTGGCGTCTGTCCCCGGAGGCGCGGGCGTACGCCGAAGACGTGCTCGCCGGGGCCGGGATCGACTCCGGCGGGTTCCGGTTCGTGCCCACGCTGGTCACCTCGTACCGGCGTACGACGCTGTTCCTGCCCGCGAGCGACAGCAGGGTGACCGTCGACACCGGGCTGACCTGGACGCTTCCCGACGGGACCGGGCTGCGTACGCCGGAACGGGCCATCGTCGAGACCAAGTCGGGGCGGGCCGGGTCGGAGGCGGACCGGCTGCTGTGGTCGCTGAAGCACCGGCCCGTTCCGCTCTCCAAGTACGGCACCGGGCTTGCCGCGCTGCGGCCCGGACTGCCCGCACATCGGTGGCTGCCCGTTCTGCGGCGTCACTTTCCCAACTTTCCGACCGATCCGACCGATCCGACCGCACTTCACGGGAGCGCAGCATGAGCGCCTACAACAGGAGCGCGTACACCAGGAGCGCGTACAAACTGGCGGGTCTTCTTGCCTCGGTGGGACTCGTCGGCGCCGCGCTCGTCGGGTGCTCGTCGGCGTCCGGTGACAACTCCGGTTCCTCCGAGGCCAGTTCGGGGTCGGGATCCGGTTCGTCTGCCGCCGCTGCCGTCGACGGGTCCCAGAAGGCCGCCGCCGTGCTCGCCGACAACCAGGACGTCCACGCGGAGTCGGACGACACGGATGTGGATGTCGACGGGGCCGGGGTCGTGGGCGTCGAGTTGAAGGGTGACTCCGCCTCCTCCGACGGGGCCGGCGTGAAGGTCGACGGGGCCACCGTCACCATCACCGCCGAGGGCACCTACCGGCTCAGCGGGAGTCTCGACGACGGGCAGGTCGTGGTCACCGCCCCCGAGGCCAAGGTCACGCTGATCCTCGACAACGCGAAGATCGCCAACTCCAAGGGCGCCGCGATCGACGTCACCGACGCCGACGAGGTCGTGGTCGTCCTCGCCGACGGCAGCGCCAACACGCTGAGCGACACGGATACGTACGCTGAGGACGCCGAGGCCAACGCCGCCCTGCACAGTGCCGCCGACCTGACCATCGGCGGCAGCGGCTCGCTCACCGTCAAGGGCAACGGCAACGACGGGATCACCAGCACCGACGGTCTGGTGATCCAGGGCGGCACCCTCACCGTCGACGCCGCCGACGACGGTATCCGCGGCAAGGACTACGTGGTGGTGAACGGCGGCACGGTCACCGTCACCGCCAAGGGCGACGGGCTCAAGGCCGACAACACCGAGGACGCCGACCGGGGTTACATCGCCGTCGGCGGCGGGACCGTCAAGGTGACCAGCGCGGGCGACGGCGTCGACGCGGCCACCGACCTCGTCACCACCGGCGGGAAGGTCACCGTCACCAGCGAGGCCTCCGACGACTCCTCGGCGCACGGGCTGAAGTCGGGCGTGATCACGGTCCTGGAGGGCGGCACCGTCGACGTCACGTCCTCCGCCGACGCCCTGCACGGCGATGGCGCCGTCCACCTCGGCGGCGCCGGCACCACCCTCGCCGCCGGTGACGACGGAGTGCACGCGGAGGGCGATCTCGTCATCAGCGCGGGCACCGTGAAGGTCACGCGGGCGAACGAGGGCCTGGAGGGCAAGGACATCCTCGTCAGCGGCGGTTCGACCGACGTCACGTCGAGTGACGACGGCGTCAACGCGTCGGGCAGCGAGGCCACTTCGAGCGAAGAGGGCGATCAAGGTGGCTTCGGGGGCGGCGGTCCCGGTGGCGGCGGCGGCGAGGGCGTCGGTGACTTCATCGTCAAGGTGACCGGCGGCAGCCTGGTCATCGACTCCGAGGGCGACGGCTTCGACTCCAACGGCACCGCCGAGATCACCGGCGGAACGGTCGTCGTCAACGGGCCCGAGCGCAACGGCAACGGCGCGCTCGACGTCAATGGCAGCTTCACCGTGAGCGGCGGCACACTGCTCGCCGCCGGCAGCGCGGGCATGGTCGTCGCCCCGGACAGCGAGTCCGAGCAGGGCTGGCTCTCGGCGACGCTCGACTCGGCCGTAGAGGCGGGCACGACCGTGCACATCGTCGACTCCGACGGCAAGGTCGTGGCGTCGTACGTCACTTCGAAGGCCGCCCAGAACATCGTGTACTCCGGAGCGGGCATCAAGAGCGGCGAGGAGTACACGGTCCACGCCGGTGGCAGTGCCTCGGGCACGGGCACCGGCGGTCTGGCCGAGTCGGGTGAGCTGGGTTCCGCCGAGAAGATCGCCACGGTCACGGCGGGGGAGGCCCCGGAGGGTGGCGGAGGCTTCGGCGGAGGGGGTGGAGGCGGGGGCGGCCGCCCCTGACGCTGACGGCCGTTCCGCACACACCGCCCGAAGGGCGCCCGCCGGGAGAACCGTCAGGAGAACAGCAGACGCCAGGTGAGCGGCCCGGGCGTGCCGTCGGCGTCGCCGCGCAGCTGCTTCTGGGACTTCTGGAAGTCCCGTACGTTCAGCCGGTCCGACTCGCCCCAGGACTTGCTCGGGCCGACCTTGTAGTGGTCGCCGAAGCCGCGCTTGACCAGCTGCTTGCCGAGCTGGAGGACGTACGCGTTCGAGGCCCCGGCCACGAAGTACTTGCGTCCCGGGAACGCGGGGACCGCCGGCTTGGCCGGGGTGCTCGTCGCCGGGGTGTCGTCGTCCAGGTCCAGTTCGGCCTTGGCGTACTTGACGATCCTGGCGAAGTCGATCGCGCCGGGGTCGCCATGGACGTTCTCGGGCACGTGCATGTGCCCGCAGACGCCCTTGAAGGCGTTCCACTGCGCGGCGGTCAGCCGCTGGCCGCCCGCGCCGTACGAACCGGGGTACGCGGGCCACGACTTGGGGCCGGACAGCGGTACGCCGTGCTCCTCGTGCATCCACGCCAGGAAGCGGGCGACGCCCTGGAGGGCCCAGTCGGGCGCGTCGGGCCAGTAGATGTGCGCCGTACCGGACTTCTGCCACTTCGCGTGGGTCTTCGGGTCGCAGGTGCCGACCAGCTCGACCTGGCACACGTTCAGGGTGTTCGTCTCGACGCCGCCGCGCAGGTTGACCAGCGCTCTGGAGGACGTCTCTATGTCGAAGTGCTGGTACCACTTCAGCTTCTTGGCGGCCAGGTCGGGGACCGCGGTCAGGTTCGGCGCGGAGGAGCCGCCGTCGTACCCGGGCAGGGTGGGACCCTCAGTGGTGTGCAGGACGACGACGTCGACCTGCATCGGGTCGCCGCCGAAGTCGTCCTGGTACCAGTTCGCACGGCTCGCGCCGGGGAAGCGCTGGGGTCCCGTCTTGGTGCTCATCACAGACTCCTGAGTCGGTTGTCTCCTTGATCGGCCCGATCATTCTTGAAGAACGGACTCCGCGGGACATCGACTCACCGTGTGATCCCAACATTGGTGTCTACAACCGGGGTTAGAGGCCGGACTACGACCCCGGCCGGACTACGACCCCGGCCGGACTACGACCCCGGCCGCGGCCGGCCGCGCCCGTTCCGGATGTCTTCAATCCGCCCAGGTGGGTACCCGGCGTCGTACGGAAGAAAAACCGCGAATGGCGTGAATGAGGAGGAAACCATGAGCACGGTCAAGGAAGCGGTGGACGTGGAGGTTCCCGTCCACACCGCCTACAACCAGTGGACACAGTTCGAGGAGTTCCCGCGGTTCATGGAGGGCGTCGAGGAGGTGCGGCAGCTCGACGACCGGCACAACCACTGGACCACCAAGATCGGCGGGGTGCGGCGCGAGTTCGACACCGAGATCGTCGACCAGCTGCCGGACGACCGGATCACCTGGCGGTCCGTCGGTGGTGACACAGAGCAGCGCGGCTCGGTCCGATTCGAACGCCTGGACGATACGCATACCCGTGTCGAGCTGACCATGGACGTCGAGCCCAGCGGCATGGCCGAGAAGGGCGCGGACGCGCTCGGCATCATCGACCGCCGGGTCAAGGGGGACATGCGCCGCTTCAAGGACTACATCGAGGAGCGCGGCGGCGAGACGGGCGCCTGGCGAGGCCGCATCCGGCCCGGAGAGCCCGGCGACCCCGGTACGCCTGGTACGCCCGGCCCCTCCGGCAGCCCCGGCGGTATGCCCGGTGCCCCTGGTACCCCCGGCGGCCCGGGTCCGATCCTCTGACACCTGACCCTTGACCCCTGACCCCTGACAGCCGACATCTGGACGGCTGTGTCCGAGGCAGGCCTACCCCTCCACGCCGGTGGCGTCGTGCGCGGCGCCACCGGTGTGGACTCGGTGGAACCCCGCTGGCGGAGGCAGACCGACAGCACCGCCATCGAGGCGACGGCGAGCAACTCGGACTGAGCGGCAGGGAGTGCGAGTGCACCGCGCGCCGCCGGCCGCCGGCTCTGGCCCACCTGGGCGAGTCCGCCCTGGAGTATTCGCCGACCAGCTGTTCCTCGTCGGACCCGGCGACCGCCTCCCCGACCAGGGCCAGGGCCAGGACGGACGTGACCAGGAAGAACAGCCCGAGCCCGTTGTCGTGCAAGAAGCCCCGCAAACGGTCCCGCACACCCGCGCGCGGACGCCGTGGGTGCCGTGGCCGACGCCGTCCGCCGTCCGCCGTCCGCCGTCCGCCGTTCGGTCTGCCGGGCGTCGACGCCGGTGCGCGGGGCGAGTCGAAGCGGGCGGTTCGCCCATGGCAACGCTCGCCGGAGGGCTTGGCGGCTCCGGTGGGAGCGCCCGTCGGGGCCGCTCCGATGTCGCCCTGCCGCCCCTGGTTGCAGCCGGGGCCGCCGCCCCCGAAGGGCAGCGGCGAGGGCGGGGTGAGCGACGAGTTCCGCCGGGGAGCCGCGGAAGTTACTGGGAGGCCGCCTTGCCTTCCTTGTCCTCGCCCGGGTCGGGCGGTGTGCGGCGGCGGTGGCTGGTGTCGCACCAGGGGAAGGCGCGGCTGCGGCGGCAGGTGCAGACCGCCACCGTGAAGCGGTCCGAGACCGTCGACTCGCCGTCCTCGTCCACCACTTCGACCGGCCCCTCGATGAGCAGGGGCCCGTCACGCTGCACGCGGACGCGGACACGGCGGGGGTGTTCAGGTGTGTTCGGCACGGATCACCACCAGCTCCTCCGTCGTCCCGTCGGCCGTCAGGCCCTGCTCACGCAGCCAGGCGAGCCGTGAACGCAGCACCCGGCCGAAGGGCAGCTCGGTCCGGTCGACGACCTTCGCGCGGAGCCCGGCCCGCTCCAGGCGGGTCAGTGTCGCGTCGATGCCGCACAGGTGGGAGTGCACGATCAGGAGCGCCCCCGTCGGCCGCAGGACCGCCGGCGCGGTGTCGCAGATACGGTCGATCAGCAGGCGGCCGTCCCGTCCGGCGTCCCAGGCCCTGGCGGGGCCCCGGGCCGGCGTGGTGCCCGGAGCGGGTACGTAGGGCGGGTTGGTGAGCACCAGGTCGAAGCGGCGGCCGGGTACGGCTGTCGCCAGGTCGCCGCGGCGCACCCGCAGGGTCTGCCCGTTCAGCAGGGCGTTCAGCCGGGTGGTGGCCAGCGCCCGCCAGGAGATGTCGACGGCCGTGACCCGGCCGCCGAGCCGGGCCGCCTCCACCGCGAGCATCCCGCTTCCGGTGGCCAGATCCAGTACGTCCGTCTCCGCCGTGATGCGCTCGCGGCCCATCGCCCGCCGGAGCAGCCGGGTGTCGGTCTGCGGGGCGTACACGCCCGGGGGGACCCAGCAGCGGAGGCCGGGGGCGGCGGTGAGGGCTTCGGTCGTCATGGTGTCGTCCTCAGCCATGTGAGCCACGTACCCGCGACGGCGACACGACCACCACGGCGGCCGGCGCCTGGGTGGGAGGGCTCGGGGATTTCCTGGGTGTGCGGTCGACGACGAGTGCTCGCACGTTCGCTCCGGTGTCGGGGGACGGGTGGCCCGCTGCACGGACACGAGCCGTGGCGGCACCTCCCGAGTACCCCCTGGCCGCAGGCGTAACGAGAGAAGGGTCACCGGCGCCCGGGTGGTGGCGGGCCGGCCGGGGTCACGGGAGGCCGCCCTCTTCGCACACCCGGTGGGCGACCTCGCGGAGCTTGACGTTGTTCACCTGTGAGGAGTGGCGCAGCATGTCGAACGCCTCCTTCTCGGTGACGTGGTCGCGGCCCATGAGAATGCCCATGGCCTCGCCGATGACGTGGCGGGTGGCGACGGCCTGTTCCAGCTGGGCGTGGGTGCGGGCGCTGGAGAAGGCGACCGCGGCGTGCGAGGCCAGCAGCCATCCGACCAGCTCACTGGTCTCGGTGAACGCGCCGGGTACGCGGGAGTAGAGGTTGAGAGCGCCCAGGTTCTCGTCCTCGGTGAACAGCAGGAAGCCCATCATGCTGCCCACGCCGAGCGCGCGGGCCTGCGGGGCGTAGGCGGGCCAGCGCTGGTGCTCGCCGGTGAGGTCGGAGATGCGGAAGACCCGCTCCCCCTGCGAAGTACGGGCGGCGTCGAAGCACGGCCCTTCGCTCAGCCGCTGTTGCAGCAGGTCACTGTCCACGACCAGCCGGTGCGTGGGAGCGAGGGTCTCCACCTTCGCGTCGCGCAGCACGAGAATGCCGGCCGCGTCGCATCCGTCCACCAGCTCGGTGGCCGACGCGGTGATCCGCTCGAGCGTGGCCTCCACCGATTCCTGTGCCAGGAGGTCCCGTGCCATCGACGCCATCTGCTGCGCGAACCGGCCCCAGTCCACGTCCACTGCGTCCTCCCGCGTTCCGCGCCACCTGGACACGTCTCCTACCCAGCTTTTCACGCGACGTGCACAACCGCGTCGGTGACTCGGCTCACCGCCCCGCCGCCATTTCCCGTGTGTGGAACCCCGGACGTAGGGCACTCGCAAAAAAGGCGGTCACGAAAACCGCCGTGCACGACGTACGGAAAAAGGATGCACGGAAAAAGGACGTACGGAAAAAGGAGGAGCGGCGGGAATTCCCGCTGTCCTCTGTTTACCGGAGGAGTTGTTTTCGCGTGACCGGGAATATGTGGAACTACGGTGCGACCGCGGGCCATCAGGCGGGTGTCGACCTCATCGGATTCAAGGTCGAGGCCACGGACGGCAGCATCGGCAAGGTCGACAAGCACTCCGACGACGCCGATGCCGCGTACCTGGTGGTGGACACCGGTGTGTGGATCTTCGGCAAGGAGGTCCTGCTCCCGGCGAGCACGGTCGTGGGCATCGACCCGAACGAGCGGAAGATCTTCGTCGGTCTCACCAAGCAGGAGATCAAGGACGCTCCGGAGTTCGACCGCGAAAAGCATCTCGGCAACCAGGGGTACCACGACGAGCTGGGCACCCACTACGGCACGGGCACCCCGTTCGGCGGCCCGCACGCCTGACCCGGAGCCTGCTCCGAGCATCGCGGCCCCGGGACTCGTCAGGAGTCCCGGGGCTCTCGCGTGCCTGGCGTCCTGGTCGTGTCCGAAGCGGGGAAGCGGGGTGGCGGGGTGGCGGTGGCGGTGGCGGTCAGTCCACCGGATGACCTGGGGTGATGCCGTGCGCGTCCTTGAGTGACAGCAGAGTGGTCCGGCCGCCCACGACGTTCTCCGCCGCCTCCGGAGCCAGGAGGAAACCGACGTGGTCACCGCCGTCGATCCGGCTCTCCACGCGGCCGACGAACCAGACGGGGGCCTCGTCGAGGACCGGCGATCCGGCCGGTCCCGGATGCCATGCGACGCCGGTGAACTTGTCGGTGCGGTCGCCGGTCTCGCCGCCGAAGAGCCGGGCAAGCCGGTCCTGGTCGCGGCGGAGCCCATGCACCGTGAGCCGCTCGGCGCGCACGGCCACCCGGTACGTCCGGTTGGCCTTGGACAGCCAGACCATGAACCGGGCCGGCCGAATCGAACACTGGGAGGCGAAGCCGACGAGGCAGCCCGCCCGCTCACCGCCGGCCTCCACGGTCACGACATACAAGGGACAGTCGATCAGGTCGGTGAACGGATCGATATCGGTCACGCCCGCCGGGTTCCCTGAAAGAGCCTGCTCATGTCAGCGCCCGGCCCTCCGTGACAGCGCAGGTGAGAGGTCTGATCGTGGGTACTCGGTGCGCATGCGCCTCCCACCGAAAGAGCCGCCCCTGCCGTCCGCCCGCGGCCCTGTCTCGGCGGCGGTCGGCGAATACGTACGGGACAGGGGGCCGCTCCCGGACGAAAAGACGGTTTTCGACGCCGCCCCTTTCGGAGACGATCTGCAGCTGGCCCTTTATCTGTGCTACGAGCTGCATTACCGGGGATTCGCGGACGTCGATGCCGACCGTGAATGGGACCCCGACCTGCTCAGAATCCGAGCCGTTGCCGAACGGCTTTTTCTCGGGGCCCTGCGCGACGCGGTGCCCGCGCGCGAACACGCCGACGAGGCTTTGGCCGAACTGCTCGTCGAGCCCGTCGACGGCAGCGGCGTCAGCCACTTCCTGCAGCGTGAGGGCGAACTGTGGCAGGTGCGCGAGTACGCCGCCCAGCGGTCGCTCTACCACCTCAAGGAGGCCGACCCGCATGCCTGGGTGTTGCCCCGGCTGTGGGGGAGGGCGAAGGCGGGAATGGCGGCCGTGGAGTTCGACGAGTTCGGCGGAGGCCGCGCGGATCGCGTGCACGCCCGCCTGTTCGCCGACCTCATGGCCGGCCTCGGCCTGGACACCTCGTACGGGCACTATCTCGACGCGACGGGCGCCCAAGCCCTCGCCACCGTGAACGTGATGTCTCTCTTCGGCCTGCACCGCGCCCTGCGAGGCGCCCTGGTGGGACATTTCGCCGCCGTCGAGATCACCTCGTCCCCGGGGTCACGGCGCCTCGCCGAGGCCATGCGGCGCACCGGCGCCGGACCGGCCGCCGAGCACTTCTACGACGAGCACGTCGAGGCCGACGCCGTGCACGAACAGGTCGTCCGCCACGAAGTCGTCGCGGGTCTCCTGGAGGAGGAACCCCACCTGGACGCCGACGTCGCCTTCGGGGCGGACGCCACCACGTACCTCGAGGACCGCCTGGCCGAGCGACTCCTCGGTGCGTGGCGGACCGGGGAGTCGTCGCTGCGCGTACCCGTCCACGAAGCCTCATGACGGGAACCCCGCACGGCGCCGATCCGGCCGCGCGGTGTTTGTCCGGGCCCCAGATGTGTACGCGTGGGAGACGACCGAGTCCGTCCCTCGGTGAACAACTGCCAACTGCCCAAGGAGAGTGATCCCGTGGTCACCGTGTCCCTCACCGGGGCGTCCAAGGAGGACGCCGCCACCGTGTTCGGCGTCCTGCGGACGGCGTTCCCCACCGACCGGCCCTCCGGCGACGTGCCCCAGGAGCAGCCGGGCGACCAACCCGCCGTGTGGACCGCGCAGTTCGAGCCGACGCAGGAGTGGATCCCGACCGGCCCGCTCCCGCTGGCGGGCCAGGTCACCGCCACGCTGCAGGGCGGCTACGTCGCCGTGGACCAGCTCCGCGAGGCCCTGAGCGCCGCGTTCGCCGTACAGGAGCGGGGCACGGCGTCGGGAGACCAGGAGAAGGAGGTCGACCTGCGACTCGGGACGAAGCGGTGAAGCGTACGAGGACGGCACACAAGAACACGGCGCACAAGAACAAGGAGCAGAGCGGCATGGTGAAGATCGGGTACACGATGATGACCGAGCAGGCCGGACCGCGGGAGCTGGTCGGGCATGTGGTCGGCGCCGAGCGCGCCGGCTTCGACTTCTCCGTCACGTCCGACCACTACTTCCCCTGGCTGGAGTCCCAGGGACATGCCCCGTACGCCTGGAGCGTGCTCGGGGCCGCCGCGCAGGCCACCGAACGCATTCCCCTGATGACGTACGTGACCTGCCCGACGACTCGCTACCACCCGGCGGTCGTCGCCCAGAAGGCCGCCACCCTGCAACTCCTCTCCCAGGGCCGCTTCCGCCTGGGACTCGGGTCCGGGGAGAACCTCAACGAGCATGTGGTGGGCGGAGGTTGGCCCGCCGCACACGTCCGCCTTGAGCGGCTGGAGGAGGCCGTGGAGATCATCCGCTCGCTCCTCGCGGGGGAGAACGTCAACCACCACGGCGTCCACTTCGACGTCGAGAACGCCAAGTTGTGGGATCTGCCGGACACCGCTCCGCCGATCGGTGTCGCCGTCTCCGGTGACCGCTCGTGCGAACTCGCCGGTCACGCCGCCGACTTGCTGATCGCCACCGAGCCCAGGCCGGAACTGGTCGCCGCGTTCGACCGGCACGGCGGCGCGGGCAAGCCCAAGGTCGGCCAGCTGCCGATCAGTTACGACACCGACCGCGACGCCGCGATCGCCCGCGCCCACGACCAGTTCCGCTGGTTCGGCGGCGGCTGGCCGGTCAACTCCGAACTGCCCGGGCCCGCCTCGTTCGCGGGCGCCACCCAGTTCGTACGGCCCGAGGACGTGGCCGGGTCGATTCCCTGCGGCGACGACGTGGAGGCGGTCGTGGAGGCCGTACGCCCGTACGTCGACGCGGGGTTCACCGAGGTCGCGCTCGTCCAGATCGGCGGCGACCACCAGGAGCCGTACCTGGAATGGGCCGAGCGGAAGCTGCTGCCCGCCCTGCGCGAACTGCCCACACCCTGACCGGGATCGGGACCGGGATCGGGCTCGGGATCAGCCGAGCCAGGCCTTCACCTTGTCAGGATTTGCGTCGATCCACTTCTTCGCCGCCGCCTCCGGGGTCATCTTGTCCAGCGCGATGTACTTGGCGACGGTGTTCTGGTCGTCGTTCGTCCACGTGAAGTTCTTCACCAGGTCGTACGCCGGGCTGCCCGACTTCGCGAAGCGGGTGCTGACGATCTTGTCGAGGTCGAAGGGCCGGTAGTCGCAGGCCACCTTCGCCGGGTCCTTGTCGCAACCCGCCGTGTACGCGGGCAACTTGATGTGGACCAGCGGGACCTCCGACAGGAACCACTGGGGCTCGTAGAAGTAGCCGATCACCCACTTCTTGTTCTTCTCGGCCTCCCGGAAGCTCTGGATCAGCGCGGTCTCGCTGCCCGCGTACACCACCTTGAAGTCCAGCTTCAGGTTCTTCACCAGGGCCTCGTCGTTGGTCTGGTACGACGGGTCGCCGTCGAGGAGCTGGCCCTTGCCGCCCGACTCGGACGTCCTGAACTTCGCGGCGTACTTGTTGAGGTTCTTCCAGTCGGTGATGTCCGGGTACTTCTTCGCGATCCACGGCGGGATGTACCAGCCGATGATCCCCTTGTTGCCGGTCGCGCCGAGGTTCACGGCGGTCTTCTGCTCGTCGATGTACTTCTTCTTCAGGTCGTCGTGGCCCCAGTTCTCCAGGATGGCGTCGACCTCGCCCGTCTCGAACCCCTGCCAGCCGATCTCCGCCTTCAGGTCCTTGGTCTCCACCTCGCAGCCGAGTTCGTGCTCCGCGACATAGCCGACGACCGCCGCGTCCGCCTCGTAGCCCACCCACGGGTTGACCGCGATGTTGAACGTGCCGCACTTGCCCGATGCGGCGCCCGCCGCCGCGGGTTCGTCGCCCACCTTCGCCCCGCCGCACGCGCTCAGGGTGAGACCGAGTACGGCCATCCCCGCCGCGCCGGAACGCCACCGTCCTGCTCGCTCTCGCTGTGCCATGGGTCCTGCTCCTTAGCGTGAAGTCATGAGCGTGAAGTCATGAAGTGATGTCGTCCAGGGCGCACCGGAAACCCACGTTGCCGGTCGCCGAGTCCGGGAACAGGCCCTGCCGTGCCGCGACCCGGTAGCGGCGGCAGTAGGAGGCGTGGCAGAGGTAGGAGCCGCCCTTGGTGACGCGCTCCTGCCCGCCGGGGACAGGGGAGAACGGATCCTCACACCACTCCCACACGTTGCCCGTGGCGTTGTAGAGGCCGAAGCCGCCGGGGGCGAACGCGTCGACGGGACAGGTGCCGTACCAGCCGTCGGCCGTCGGGTGGCGGTGCGGGAAGTCGCCCTGCCACACGTTCATCCGGGGGAGACCGCCCGGCTCCAGTTCGTCGCCCCAGGGGAACACCTTCGCGTGCAGGCCCCCTCGGGCGGCGCGTTCCCACTCCGCCTCGGTGGGCAGGCGTTTGCCGGCCCAGGCGCAGTAGGCCTGGGCGTCGTCCCAGTCGATGTGGACGACCGGGTGATCGGCCCGGTCCTCCCAGGTGGAGTGCGGTCCGTCGGGCCGCCGCCAGTCGGCGCCCTCGACCTGACGCCACCAGGGGGCGCCCACCACACCCCGGGTCGGCGGGAAGTCGTCCGGGAGCAGCCCGGCGAAGACGAACGACCAGCCGATCCGCTCGGCGGAGGTGCGGTACCCGGTGTCTGCGGCGAACCGCGCGAACCGCGCGTTGGACACCGTGCAGGCGTCCATCCAGAACGCGTCGACGTGCACGGTCCGTACCGGGCCCTCCCCGTCGGCCGGACAGGCGAGCCGGTCCTCGCTGCCCATGAGGAACTCACCGGCGGGGACGGCCACCATGCCCTCGGTGACAGCGGGGGGCACGGCGGATCGCTGTGGCTCCGCTGCCCGCTCCACGGCCCGGCCGCCGCCGGACGGCGTACAGCAGCTCACTGCGCCCCCATCACGCGTCGGTGCAGTCCGCCGTCGTACTCGGACGACTCGGTGTCCTGGACGTCCCCCAGGTCGATGCGCACGGTGTGGATGGTCCCGGTGAACTCGTTGTCGAGGACGGGATAGTCGTCGGTCACCGGGGTGCTCAGGTCCACCCCGACGTCGAGGGTCTCGTCGAAGGAGAAGTAGTACGGGATGGTCCGCTCGACCCGCCCGGCCGCGTGCTGCTCGCCGTCCACCAGGAGTACGGCGGTGCCGCCCTTGCCGAGTCCGCCGCCGTCGTAGGCGAAGTCGAGCCGGATCTCGTGCCGCCCGGGGGAGAGGGGCTCACCGCCTCGTACGGTGTACACGCTCATGCCGAAGTGGTTGTAGGCGTACGCCGGTCTGCCCCCGGCGAAGTACAGGGACCAGCCGCCGAACCGCCCGCCCTGGGCGATCACCACCCCCTCGGCCACTGCCCCCTCCGGCAGATCCACGTCGGCCGTGATGCTGTGCGAGCGGTTCTTGACGTTGAGGGTGGTCTCCTCGGTGAACCGGCGCATGCCCGCGCGGTAGGTGATGGACGTCCGGTCGCCCATCAGGTCGATACGGCCGGCCAAGACGGGGTTCTCCCGCTCGGTGACCCGGTCGTCCAGCGGGAAGACCTGGTGCTTCGCCGCCTCGATCAGGAACAGGTCCTGCAACTGGCGGAGTTTGTCAGGGTGTTGGGCGGCGAGGTCGTCGGCCTGACTCCAGTCGCTGGTGATGTCGTACAGCTCCCAGACGTCGTCGGCGAACCTCCGGTCCTTGCCGTCGGGCACCATCTCCCAGGGGATGCCGTGCCGGGTGACCGCCATCCAGCCGTCGTGGTAGATGCCCCGGTTGCCGCACATCTCGAAGTACTGGGTACGGCGATGCTCCGGCGCCTGTGGCTCGGTGAGCGTCCGCCGCATGCTCGCCCCCTCGATGGGCTGCTGCGGCACCCCGTCCACACTGAATGGCGCCGGGACGCCCGCGCACTCCAGGATCGTCGGCAGTACGTCGATGACGTGCGCGAACTGGTGCCGCAGCCCGCCGGGTTCGGGAACCCCGCGCGGCCAGTGCAGGACCATGCCGTCGCGGGTGCCGCCGAAGTGCGAGGCGACCTGCTTGGTCCACTGGTACGGGGTGTTGAGGGCCAGGGCCCAGCCCGCCGGGGCGATCGGGTAGCTGAGCGGGCCGCCGATCTCGTCGAGGTGGCCGATCATCTCGTCCGGGTCGTCCACGATGCCGTGTCCCAGGCGGTGTTCGACGATCGTGCCCTCGATGCCGCCCTCGCCCGAGGCGCCGTTGTCGCCCAGGACGTAGAGGACGATCGTGTCGTCCAGGACGCCGAGTTCGTCCAGGGCGTCGACGAATCTGCCGACCTGGGTGTCGGCGTGCTCGGTGAAGGCGGCGAACGTCTCCATGAAGCGGGCGGCCAACCGCCGCTGGTTGTCGGTGAGTTCGTCCCAGTGGGGAACTCCCTCGGCCCAGGGCGCGAGTTGGGCGTCCTCGGGTACGACGCCGAGCTTCTTCTGCCGTTCCAGGGTGAGTTCGCGCTGCCGGTCCCAGCCGTGGTCGAACCGGCCCCGGTACTTCTCCTGCCACTCGGGGCCGACGTGGAGGGGAGCGTGCGCGGCGCCCAGCGCGAGGTAGGTGAAGAACGGGCGGTCCGGGGTCAGGGTGCGCTGGGTGCGTACCCAGTCGATCGCGTGGTCGACGAGGTCCTCGGAGAGGTGGTAGCCGTCCTCGGGGCGGCGGTCCGGCTCGACGGGGGTGGTGCCCTCGTACAGCAGCGGGTACCAGTGGTTCATCTCGGCGCCCATGAAGCCGTAGAACGTGTCGAAGCCCTCGCCGGTCGGCCAGCGGTCGAACGGGCCGACCGCGCTGATCTCCCGGGGCGGGGTCTGGTGCCACTTCCCGAAGGCGGCCGTGCTGTAGCCGTTGCCCTGGAGGATCTGCGCCATGGTCGCCGCGCTGCGCGGCCGGAAGCCGTTGTAGCCGGGGGCCGCCGTGGTCATCTCGGTGGTGCCGCCCATGCCGACCGAGTGGTGGTTGCGGCCGGTCAGCAGGGCCTGGCGGGTCGGTGAGCACAGGGCGGTGACGTGGAAGCGGGTGTAGCGCAGGCCGTTGTCCGCGAGCCGCTCGGCGGCCGGCATCTCGCACGGGCCGCCGAAGGCGCTGGAGGTGCCGAAGCCGAGGTCGTCGACGAGGACGACCACCACGTTCGGCGCGCCCTCGGGCGGCGGGACCGGGCCGATGGGCGTGAACGGGGTCTCCTGGTCGTGGATGTCCATCGCGGTCGTCAGGGGCCGACGGGTATCGGGGCGCGGAAGTACATGCCGTCCGGCATCGAACTCAGTCATTCGTTTCTCCGATTCGCTGCCCCGGAAAAGTCTCAGTTCCCGCCGAGGCCGGTCAATGACGGACCTTGAATTCCCGCGAACCGGTTTTGAATGAGGGGCATAGAAAACTTCTATGCCTACTGGACATGCTTCCTGGGCGCGCCTGTTGGAGATTTCTACGATGCGGACGCGAGGTCCACGAATGCCTGCGCGGCCGGGGACAGCGGGCCCGATCGCCACACCAGCCGGCCGTGGCGGATCAGGCGGGGCCGGTGGGACAGCATCCTGGCGCCGCGCAGGGCGGCGTCCCGGGCCATGGAGGCGGGCAGCAGGGCGGCACCGACGCCGGAGAGGACCAGCGGCACGATCATCGCGCGGTGCGCGGTCTCCACCGCGATCCGCGGTGCGACGCCGAGGGCGGTGCACACGTCGTCGACCGCCGCCCGGGTCTCGGTGCCCGGCGGGGTCACGATCAGGTCCAGAGCGACCAGTTCGCGCGAGGTGATGGTGTCGCCGGGCGGATGCGGGTGGTCGGCGGGCAGTACGACGTGCATCTCCTGCTCGGGCAGGTCGATGCCGCGCAGGTCGGTCGTGGGCACCGAGGCGTCCACCAGGCCGAGTTCGCACTGTCCGGCGGCGACCATCTGCGCCACGGCGGGGCCGCGCTCCGGGTCGACGACGCGTACGGAGACCTTCGGATGGGCGCGGTGGAAGCGCCCCAGCATCTCGGCGAGGGGGTCCACCGAGAGGGTCGTCTGCGAGACGATGTCCAGCCGGCCGCCGCTGAGCCCCAGCACCTCCCGGACCAGGGAACCGGCCGTGGACAGGTCCCGCAGGACCTGCTGGGCCGGCCGTACCAGCGCCTCGCCTGCGGCGGTCAGGGCGACGCCCTGCGGCAGCCGGTGGAACAACTGCCCGCCGAATTCCCGCTCCAGGGACCGGATCGCGTGCGACAGCGAGGGCTGGGCGACATGGAGCGCGACGGCCGCGGCGGTGAATCCGCCGTGCTCGACGACGGCGATGAAATATTCGAGCTGACGTCGTTCCATCGCGTCTCCGTTGTTTCTCTGCTGTTTCTTCGGTGATTCTCCATGGGGTCGTCGGAAATGCGCGAATGGAGAACGCCCGGTCGCGCCACTGACGGCAGCGGTCACGCCAGTCGGCGCAGATCCTCCAGGTAGCGCAGGACGGCCGCCACCCGCCGGTCCACCTGGTCGGTGGGGGACAGGTCGAGCTTGGCGAAGATGCTGCGGATGTGCTTGTGGACGGCGCCCTCGGTGACGACGAGCCGTTCCGCGATGGCGGTGTTGCCGAGTCCCTCGGCCATCAGGGCGAGTACGTCCCGTTCGCGCGGGCTGAGCCGGTCGAGGCGGGTGTCCTGGCGGGAGCGGGTGAACAGTTGGGCGACGACCTCGGGGTCGATGGCGGTGCCGCCGGACGCCACCCGGTGCAGGGCGTCGAGGAACTCCTCGACCCGGCCCACGCGTTCCTTGAGCAGATAGCCGAGCCCGCCCACGCCACCGCCCAACAGCTCGGTGGCGAAGCTCTGTTCGACGTACGCGGACAGCACGAGGACGGCCAGGTCGGGCCGTCGGCGCCGGGCCTCGACCGCCGCGACGATCCCCTCGTCGGTGTGGGTCGGCGGCATCCGTACGTCGAGGATGGCGACGTCCGGCTTGTGCGCGTCGATGGCGGCCAGCGCCTCGTCGGGGGTGCCCGCGGTGGCCACCACGTCGAGACCCTCGGCGCGCAGCAGCAGGGCGAGGCCCTCGCGCAACAGGGCGTCGTCCTCGGCGATCACGATCCGCATACCGGCATCCGTACGGTCATGCTCCACAGGGAAGTTCCACCTTCAGGGTCGTCGGGCCGCCGGGCGGGCTGGCCAGGGAGAGGGTGCCGTCGTGCGCGGCGATCCGGCCGCGGATGCCGGTGAGTCCGGAGCCGCCGTCCTCGTCCGCGCCGCCCCGGCCGTCGTCCTCGACGCACAGCAGGAGCCGGCCGCCACTGCTGCGTGCGGTGACGGTGGCGTGGGTGGCGCCGCTGTGCTTGGCGATGTTGGTCAGGGCCTCGGCGACGACGAAGTAGGCGGTGGCCTCGACGGAGGCGGCGCACCGTGCGGGCACGTCGACGTCGACCCGGCAGGGCACCGCGCAGTTCGCGGCGAGCCCGGAGAGCGCCCCGGCGAGACCACGGTCGGCGAGCACCGGCGGCAGGATGCTCCGGGAGACGGTACGCAGCTCCGCCAGGGCCTGTTCGGCGGCGGACTGGGCACGTTCGAGGAGTTCGTCGGCGCCGGCCGGATCGCGGGCGACCATGCGGCGGGCGGCGCCGAGCAGGACGGTCACGGAGACGATCCGGTTCTGGGTGCCGTCGTGCAACGACCGCTCGATACGGCGCAGTTCGGTGGCGTGGGCGTCGAGCGCGGCGGCGCGGGTGGCGGTGAGTTCGACGATACGGAGGGACAGATCCGTCTCCGGCCCGGCGGCGAGGAGTTCCCGCCCGGGCCGGGCCTGCAGCCGGGCCATACCCGGCCCGAGCCCGAGGATGATGAAGACCCACCCCAGACCCAGCATGGCCACGGCGAGGGCGTCGGGCCAGGAGTGCGCGTTGCCGTAACCGACGGACGTGGCCGTGGCGTTGCCGGGCATGAACGTCCAGTACAGCGGGAAGAGGGTGTCGCGCACGGCGACGACCGGCAACAGCACGCCGAGCACCCCAAGTCCCAGCCCCAGACTGGCGTGCCGCACCAGCCAGCGCAGCTCCCGCCGGGTGGTGGGGTCGACGAGGGCGGCCCGCAGCCGCGTAGGCGGGGCCTCGGGCGCGACGACCTCGGGCCCGCGCCGCCCCAGCCGCGCACGCTCCCGCCCGGCGAGCCCGTGCAGGGCGCGCAGCAGCGCGGGCACCATGAGCAGCCCGAGGCCGACGACGCTGGTCACGGCGGTGACGGCGAGCCAGAGCAGCAGAAGCAGGGCGGGGAGAGCGGTACGGAGCCCGGAGACAAGCTCCCCGATGGCGGCCCGCGCGGCACGCAGACTCCGTACGACGGTCTCCTTGAGCCCTGAGTCCTTGAACTCCGAGCTCCGGTCACCGGCGAGGCCCTCTCGATGGCTGACCATGCGCCCTCCTCTGTCGCCAAGGACCTTATGGCGTAGGGACGTTCGCTGTCCGGCCGGGGGCAAGGTGGGCCGGGGGCCGGTACGCCGGAAGTCGGGGGCTGGGAGCCGGGGGTCGGGAGCCGGAAGCCTGGGTCGGGTAGCCGCGAGCCGGGAGTCGGCAAGTGGGGCCTCGGTAACCGGGGGCTCGGTGGCCGGTGGCCTGAAGCCGCCCGCCCGCCTGGAACCGGAACCGGGCGCGCGGGGCCCGGGCGCCGGGCGGTCCCGGGTCGGGGGTACAGCCTGCTGTACCCCGAACCGGGCGGGCTGCGGGATCGGCCCGAGGGGGGTCCGGTCCATAGCGTCGGTGACGACAGACGACCTCGGGAGGAACCCCATGACGAACACCGACCCCTACCCCCTTCACCAGCGGCGCGACACCGCTCCCACCCGTGCGGACATCGCCCGCAGCCTGCTCTGGATCCTGGTGGTGCTCAGTGCGGTCGCCAACATGGCGGCCTCGTTCAGTGGTGCGCACACCTGGGTGAACCTGTCCTGCGGTGCGGTCACCGTGCTCGCCGGCGGCACCCTCGTCGTGCGCAGCCTGCGGGGCCGTCGATGAGCCCCGTGTTCGCCCGGACCCGCCGCCCCGCGGCCACCGGGTACGACGCGTCGGCGCCGGCCATCGTCCTGGACCGGGTCGGCAAGGAGTACACGGGTGGCGTACGTGCCCTCGACGAGGTGTCGCTGACCGTGCGGCGTGGCACGTTCCTCGCGGTGATGGGCCCCTCGGGCTCCGGCAAGAGCACGCTGATGCACTGCGCCGCCGGGCTCGACTCCCCGACCTCGGGCAGCGTCCGGATCGACGGTCATGAGATCGCCGGTCTGAACGAGACCCGCCGTACCGAACTGCGCCGGGAGCGCGTCGGGTTCGTGTTCCAGGCGTACAACCTGATCCCCTCGCTCAGCATCGAGGACAACATCACGCTGCCGCTGCGCCTGGCGGGCCGTACGCCGGACCGGGACTGGCTGCGGACGCTGGTGGAGCGGGTCGGGCTCGGCGACCGGCTCGCCCATCGCCCGGCCGAGCTGTCCGGCGGGCAGCAGCAACGGGCCGCCGTCGTACGGGCGTTGGTGGCCAGGCCGGCCGTCGTGTTCGCCGACGAGCCGACCGGTGCGCTGGATCTGCGTAGCGCGCACGAGGTGCTCGACCTGCTGCGGGACCTCGTCGACGACCTGCACCAGACGGTCGTGATGGTCACCCACGACCCGGCCGCCGCGGCCCGCGCACACCGCGTGCTGGTGATGGCCGACGGCCGGGTGGTCGAGGCCCTCGACTCGCCGACCGCCCCCGAACTGGCCCGCCGTCTCGTCGAGTTGGGAGAGGTCTGACCCATGACTGCCATGACTACCAAGACTGCCGTGCTTGGTCTCGCCGTACAGATGGTCCGGCACCGTATCTCCGCGCTGATCGCCGTGGCGTGCGCGGTTCTCGGCGGCGCGGCCCTGATCACCGGCACCGGCGTCCTCGCCGAGTCCGGCCTGCGCTCCCACCTCCCCGCCGGTCGGCTCGCCGGTGCGGACGTGATCGTCGCCGCCGACCAGGAGTTCCATCCGCCCGGCGACCTGCCCCTGGCGCTCCCGGAACGCCGTACCGTCCCGGCCCAACTGGTCCGTGAGCTGGCGGAGTTGCCGGGCGTCACCGACGCCGTCGGCGACCTCGGTTTTCCCGCCGCGCTCGTCGACGCCCAGGGTCGGGTCGTACCGGCCGGGGATCCCCGGGCCGCCGGGCACGGCTGGTCCTCGGTGAAGCTGCTGGGCGGTGCGAGGGTCGAGGGCAGCGGGCCGACCGGCGCCGACGAGATCGCCGTCGACAGCGCCACGGCCACGGCGGCGGGCGTCGAGCTGGGAGACAGGATCCAGGTGATGGCGAACGCCCGCCCGGCCACCGCTTACCGAGTCTCGGCGATCGTCGACGCACCGGACACCGGCGTCTTCTTCGCGGACGCGACGGCCGTGCGACTGGCGGGGCGGGGGAGTGGGGGCAGCGGGGGTAGTGGGGGTAGTGGCGAGACCGGCAGCGGCGCAGGCAGCACTGGCGCCGGCCCCACCGGCGCCAGCGCCAGCGGCGAGGGCATCGGCAGTAGCGGTGACATCACCAGCGCCACCGTCGCCTCCGCCACCGCCGTCACCGCCACCGGCACCGCAGTCACCGTCACCGGCACCGAGGGCGGCATCACGGGCGCCGGCAGCGACCGCGCCGACGCCATCGGCGGCAGCCGTAGCGACGCAGGTGGCACCGGCACCACCAGCGGCGTAGGCAGCACCGGCGACGGCACCAGCACCGCCCCCACCGCCGGCACCAGCACCACCGACCCCCGTGCCGGAACCGTCGACCTGATCGCCCTCCGCACCGCCCCCGGCGCCGAAGAGAAAGTCGCCGCCGAAGTCCGAACGAAGTTGAAAGGCACCGGACTTGAGGTCGTCACCGGTGCCGATCGCGGGGATCTCGTGTCCCCCGGCGCGGGCGCCTCCCGCTCCCTCCTGATCCTGCTCGCCGGGTCGCTCTCCGGGATCGTCCTGCTGATCACCGGGTTCGTGATGGCGAGTGCGCTGGCCGTGTCGATCGGCGGGCAGCGCCGGGAGCTGGCGCTGATGCGGGCCGTGGGAGCAACTCCCCGGCAGATACGGCGACTTGCCGCCGCGCAGTCGAGCGTCGTCGCGGCCGTGGCCCTCGTACCCGGTGTGGCGCTCGGCTATCTGCTGGCCGGGCAGTTCCGTGGGCTGCTGACGGATCGGGGCTTCATCCCCGCCGAACTCCCGCTCACCTTCAGCCCGTTGCCCGCCCTCGCGACGGTTCTCCTGCTGGGCCTGGTCGTGCAGGTCTCGGCCCGGGGATCGGCGTGGCGCACCTCGCGGATGCCGGCCACCGAGGCCGTCGCCGAGTCGCGCAGCGAGCCGCGTGAGCCCTCGCGGATCCGGACGCGCGTCGGCGTACTCGTCATCGTCGGCGCGACCGCCATGTCGGTCCTGCCGCTCTTCTCCCGTACGGTCATCGGCGCCACCGCCACCTCCCTTGCGGGCATTTTCGGCGCGATCGGTCTGGCCTTGGCCGGTCCGGCGCTCGTGCGGGGCATCGGCGGTACGGCGGCCCGGCTGACACGCTCCGGCGCCTCCGCGCCGACCTGGCTGGCGATGGCCAACGTCCGCGCCTACGCCCTGCGCAACGCGGGGATCGTCAGCACGCTGGCCATGGCGGTCGTGTTCGTGCTGACGTACACCCTCACCCAGACCACCGTGCTGGCCGCCACCGCCGACGACACCCGCACCGGCACCCTCGCCCAACAGCGCCTGAGCGCACCGGGACTGGGCGGACTGCCCGGCGGCACGCTCGCCGACGTACGCGGGACCAGCGGTGTGCGTGCGGCGGCTCCCGTGAGCGACACCGGTGTCGTGTGGACGTACGAGCAGTTCGGCGAGCCGCAGGCCGAGTCCGGCTCGGCGATGATCCTTACGCCGGACGCGGCGGACGTCCTGGACCTCGGTGTGCGGGACGGCAGTCTGAGCCGGCTCACCGGTGCGACCGTCGCCGTCAGCAGCGATGCCGCCCGCTCGCGGGACGCGGCGGTGGGGCGTCGGGTGAGTCTCGTGCTCGGCGACGGCGCGAAGGCCGACGCCGAGGTGGTCGCCGTCTACGACCGGGGCCTCGGCTTCGGCGACGTGGTCCTCTCGCACGACCTGGCCGCCGGTCACACCACGACCGGCCTCGACCAGAGCATCCTGGTCCGTACGGACGGCACGGCGAACGCCCGGCAGGCCCTCACCGCCTTCGCCGCGTCCCGCCCGGGGCTCGCGGTCGAGGACACCGACCCGGCCTCCTCCGGCGAGGGGCTGGCGGACGCGCCGCCGGAGGTGTGGATCAATCTGGCCATGATCATCGTCCTGCTCGTCTACCTGCTGCTCAGCATCGCCAACAAGCTCGTCGCCGCGACCGCCCAGCGCCGGGTCGAACTGGGCGCCCTGCGTCTCAACGGCACGACGCCCCGCCAGATCCGCGCGATGATGCGCCGTGAGGCGGCGGTGACCGCGGCCACCGCGCTCACCACGGCCCTGCTGCTGTCCGCCGTACCCCTCGCCCTCGTGGGCCAGGGCTTCCTCGGCCGCCCCTGGCCGGCGGGCCCGGTCTGGCTGCTGCCCGCCCTCGCCCTGACGGTCACCGCCACGGCGTTCCTCACCATCGAACTCCCCACCCGCCAGGCCCTCCGCACCCCGCCCGCGGACGCCCTCCGCGCACAGTGAGCGGGTCAGGGTCACTGTCGGCCTGCGGGCCAGGCATGGTGGAGCCTGCTGCACCATGCGTTCGGGAGTACGCGCCCTCGTGGGGGAGGGGCGGGAAGCGGGATCGTTGCTTCAAGCAACAGAGGCCCCGCTCTGAAGGCCCGAAGGGAAGTCCCGTCATGAACTCGAAGTCGCCGAAGTCGCCGAAGTCGCCGAAGTCGTCGCAGTCGTCGAGGCGCTCGACCCCGGTCCTGTGGTCGCTGTTCCTCGCCGGTGTGGCCGCCGTGCCCGTCGTCTCCTACTCCGTCGACGCGGGCCAGGGCGTCGCCGTCGTCCTCGTCGCCGGGCTGGTCGCGCTCCAGGCGCGCGTCGCGATCGTCGAAATGGAACGGCGACGCGACCGCGGGCCCGAGCGGATCACCGCGTGACGGGCGCGGACCACGGGCCGACCGGCGCGTCGCTCACGCCGGTCGCCACATCGTCCCGGCGGGCCCACCCGACGGCAGTGTCGTCGCCCTGCCCGGCGGTCGGACACGGCGTGCACACCTCGCCCGGCGAACAGCCGCTCCGCCACCGTGAGGATCAACTCCCGCGTCGCACCGGCCTGTTCGGGCGTTCTCCCCGCCATGAGCACCACCGTCCTCGCTCGCGCGGTTCGTCGGCGCCGACATGGTGATCGGCGCCGACCCGCACAGCCGAACGGCGTTCAGCCGGGGACCGGGGTCTCCTCGCGGTTCTCGGGCTCGTCGTCCTGCTGTTTCCGGGGTACGGGGTGGGCGCGGCTGAGCGACTCGCCCTCCACGTCGAGGTGCGGCAGGATGCGGTCGAGCCACTTCGGCAGCCAGGCCACCTTGTCGCCGAGCAGGGCGAGGACACCCGGGACGAAGGCCATACGGACCACGAACGCGTCGAACAGGACGGCGATCGCGAGACCGAAGCCGATCATCTTGATCATGGATTCGTCGGCGGTGACGAAGCCCGCGAACACGGCGATCATGATGAGCGCGGCGGCGGCCACCACCCGGGCGCTGTAGCGGAACCCGGTGGTGATGGACTGGCCGGCCCCCTCCCCGTGGACGTACGCCTCGCGGATCCGGGACACCAGGAAGACCTCGTAGTCCATCGCCAGACCGAAGACGATGCCCACCAGGAAGATCGGCATCATGCTCATGATCGGACCGGTGGACTCGACCCCGATGAGGCTCGCACCCCAGCCCCACTGGAAGACCGCGACCACGCAGCCGAGCGCGGCGAGCACCGACAGCAGGAAGCCCATGGCCGCCTTGAGCGGGATGAAGATCGACCGGAAGACCATCAGCAGCAGTACGACGGCCAGACCGACCACGACGACCAGATACGGGATCAGGGCCCGCTGGACCTTCTGGGCGACGTCGATGTTCAGCGCCGTGGAGCCGGTGACCTCGAAGGTCGCCCCCGTCCCGGCCACGGTCGCGGCGCGCTCGTCGCGGATGGTGTGGACGAGGTCCTCGGTCTTCTTGTCGGTCGGCGCGTCGGCCGGTACGGCGGAGAAGACCGCGGTGTCGCCGGCGGCGTTGAAGCGGGGCGTGCTGACCGAGACGACTCCCGGCGTGGCCCCGATCCGCTTCTCGACCGCGGCCACGGCGGCCTTCGGGTCGTCGGCGTCCTGCGCGTCGACGACGATGGTCAGCGGGCCGTTGAAGCCGGGCCCGAAGCCCTGGGCGAGGTCGTCGTAGGCGCGGCGCTCGGTGCTGGAGGTGGGCTTGGTCTCGTCGCCCGGCATGCCCAGCTGGAGGCCGAGAACGGGGAGCGCGAGCACGATCAGAGCACACATCGCGGTGAACCGTACGGGGAAGGGGTGGCGCTGTACGAACTCCGCCCAGCGGCTGCCGAAGTTGCCCAGCACGCCCTGGACGCGTCGCCCGGTCCTGCGGTAGCGGCGGGACAGGACGGCACGCGGCCAGAACCCGATCAGGGCCGGGACCAGGGTCAGGCACACGAGGACGGCGATGGCGACCGCGCCCGCCGCGGCCAGGCCCATCTTGGTGAGCATCGGGATGCCGACCACCGAGAGACCCGCGAGCGCGATGACCACGGTGAGCCCCGCGAAGACCACCGCCGAGCCCGCCGTGCCGACGGCCAGTCCGGCCGCCACGTCCTCGCTGTGCCCGTTGGCCCGCTCCTCGCGGAAGCGGGAGACCACGAACAGGGCGTAGTCGATTCCGCAGGCCAGCCCCAGCATCATGGCCAGCGTGCCGGTCGTCGAGGACAGCCCGAACGGATCGGACAGGACGGTGATCGCGGTCATGCTGATGCCGACGCCGAGCACCGCGGTCAGCAGCGGCAGCCCCGAGGCGGCCAGCGAACCGAAGGTGAACAGCAGCACCACCGCCGCGACGAGGATGCCGATCACCTCGCCGGCGCCGCCCGCCGAGGGAGTGGTCGCCAGCGCGGTGCCGCCCATCTCGACGGTCAGTCCCGCGTCACGGGCCGACTGGGCGGCGCCGCGCAGGGTGTCCTTGGCGGCGTCGGTGAGGTCGTCGGCCGCCACCGTGTAGGTGACGGTCGCGTACGCCGTCGAACCGTCCTCGCTCACCGCCCGGGCCTGGAACGGCCCCACGGCGGAGACGACCTGCTGCCCGTCGGCCGCTCGGGTCACGGCCCGGTCGATGGCCGCCCGGTTGGCGGGCGCCGTGACCTGCTGCCCGGCCGGGGCGACGAACACCATCCGCGCGGTCGCGCCGTCCGCCTGTGCACCCGGGAACCGTTGCTCCATCAGGTCGAACGCGCGCTGCGCCTCGATGCCCGGCGCCGAGAACGTGCTGTTCGGTGCCTCGGGAGCCTTGGCGGAGGCACCGCCGAGGGCGAAGAGGACCACGACCCACATGACGGTCACGTACCAGCGCCGCCGGAACGCGAAGCGGCCCAGCCGGTAGAGCAGCGAAGCCATGAACGGCACTCCTCACGGTTGCCCCCGGCTCACAGCGTGGAGCCGGCCGTGGAGTCCCGCATCTCGGGCCGGCCCCCAGGAGCAGGAGGACGTGCCCTTCCATCTCTTGTGCCGGACCGGGCCCGGTCAGTGCCGCCGGTCCTGCGCGGTCTCCACGCGGGCCTGCGCGCGGCCCTTGTACAGGGCGCTTCCCGCGCCGAGGGAGACGACCGCCATGCCGAGGCTGGTCGCGATGCCCTTCGCGCTGTCGTCGATGAGCGGCGCGGCCAGGGCGACCACGAGGTTGAACAGGAACAGGAACCACAGGACGGGACGGGAGGAGAGCAGCGCCTTCACGGGAGACAGCCTTTCGGGAGCGGTGGGCCCCCGGTGGGGAGCCGCTGACCTTGTGAGATCGACGATCCCGGAAACGGCACGACGCCACGAGGGAGCGTCCTCCCTGATCGATGGTGTAGCAGGCTCCACTCCCACCCACTCCCACACCCACGCCGTACGGCGACCGGGCCCGCGCAGGACGCGGGACCCGGCGGCGCCCCCCTCGGCCGCTCTGCTCGTCCTGCTCGACCTACTCGCCCGACGTTTCCGACGTGTCCGGCGCGTCGAACCAGCCGCGGCGCTGCGCCTCCGCGCCCGCGGCGAAGCGGGTCTCGGCGGAGAGTTCGTCCATGAACTCGCTGATGCGGCGGCGTACGGTACGCGGGGTCAGTGCCAGCCTCCGGGCGATGGCCTCGTCCTTGAAGCCCTGCCGCATCAGCGCGACGATCTCGTGGCGCTGCCGTTCCCGGTCGCTGCCGCTGGGCGAGGGGGCGTTGGTCAGCGGGCGGGCCTCGCGCCACAGGAGCTCGAAGTAGTGGCGCAGCGCCTCCACGGCGACGGGCGAGGTCAGATGGAGGGCCACGCTCGACCCGGTCGGGGTGAGGGCCAGCAGGGCCTGCGCGCCGTCCGTGATCTTCAGTTTCATCGGCAGCCGCGGCAGGAGTCGTATCTCCTCGCCTGCCGCTGCACAGTGTTCGACGATCTCGGTGCCCACGGGGTCGGTCAGGAAGCCCGTCTCGTAGATGCTCCGGTGCCGTACGCCCCGCGCGATCGACGCGTCCGTCGGCGGCTGCGCCGAACTCGCCTTGAGGGGAAGGTCGTACTGGAACGTCTCCAGTGTCAGATGCTCCTGGACGGCCGCCGTGCCGATCGTGTTGGACAGGGCGGCGATGTCGTCGGAGTCGGTGAGCACCTGCGCGAGCCGGTGCGAGGAGGTGTCCTGGGCCTGCTGGTCGGCGAGTTGGCGGATGCGCAGCACCTCGCGCTGGGCGCGGGCGACGACGTCGTACTGGGCGTCCAGCTCGTGCTTCTTGTGGACCAGGGCCGCCTCCACGGCCGGTACCGGCGCCGCCGCCCGCAGCAGCGGCGGGTCGTGGGGCAGCACATGGGCGAGGCCCAGTGCCAGCAGCGGGGCCGAACTCCCGCCCCGCACCCGGTGGGGGGCGTCGGCCTCCTGGAGTGGTGTGGGCCCGTCCGCCTCCGCGAGGGCGCGGTAGCTGTCGGCGATCTCGGCACTCGTCAGCGCCGCGAGCGTGTCGACGGCCCGGGTCAGCAGCTCCGAGGCCGTGCCGAGAGGCCTGGTCTCGATGTCGGCCGGAACGTCAATGGGTGCCGCGGCTGTCAATGGCCGGTTGTCCACTTTCTTCCTCCCCGTTCTGTGTTCGAGCGCCACACTCTCCCAAAGGTCCGTTACAACTCCCGTGAACTGACCGGAACTTGTGCGGAAAATTGCCGTCTTCGAGGTGTCGGCGCAGGTCGGAGGGGTCGCTGAGGAGGCGCCCGGGGTGCCGTGGGCAGGGGGTGCAGGGGAGGCTCCGACGCGGATCCGGGGGTGAGGAGCGCGGGGTTGTGGCCGCTTGTGTCCAGTCGGCCACAACTGCCCCTGGCAATCGGACCGGGCGCCAAGTGAACTCGGTGGTGGAGCGACTGCAGAGAGCTACGTGCGGCCATACGACGGGGGAGTCGGAGCATGACCAGCAGTTCTGCGCTTTTTCCTGCTCGAAAACCAGCTGTGGACGGCCGGGAACCACCTGTGGACGGCCCTGCGGACGAGGCCGGGCCGCGCACCGGACGGTTACCGGTCGCGGCGCTCGTGCCCGCCGACTCCCCGCGTGCCGGGGACATCGATCTCGCCTACGCCAGATCACTGGCGGAGGTACGGGACCTGCCGCCGATCCTGGTGTGCCGGCGCACCCTGCGCGTCATCGACGGGATGCACCGGCTGACGGCGGCGACCCTGGCCGGCCGCGCGGACATCGACGTCCGCTACTTCGACGGCGACGAGAAGGAGGCGTTCGTCGAGGCAGTCCAGGCCAATCTGCACCGCGGGCGGCGGCTGAACCAGCGGGAGCGGCTGGCGGCGGCCCGGCGCATCCTGGCCACCTACCCGCGATGGTCCAACCGGGCGGTCGCCCAGGCCGCGGGGCTGTCCACGAAGACGGTGTCGGCCGTCAGACGGCGTGCAACCGGGGAGGAGCCCCAGTCGAACACCCGGGTGGGCCGCGACGGCCGGGCCCGCCCCGTGGACCCCACCATCGGCCGCAGACGCGCCGCCACGTATCTGCGCGAACACCCGGACGCCTCCCTGCGCCAGATCGCGGGCGCCGCCGGGATCTCCGTCGGGACCGCCCGCGACGTCCGGGCCCGGGTGCAGCGGGGCGAGGACCCCGTCGGCCGCAGAGCAGCAACCGACGCAGCAGCCGCAGCCGCCGTACGGGACGAGCCCGTGGCGCTGACCGCCGTGGAACGGAACGGGCGCCTCCGGGAGCCGGCCCGGCCCCGCACCCCGACGGGTCCGGCCCCGGGCAAGGACCCGCTCGCCGTCCTGGCCCGTGACCCCACCCTGCGGTTCTCCGCGTCCGGACGGCAGCTGCTGCGCCTGCTCGACAACCGGGCCCTGCTGGGGGCCGGGGGCGACGCCCTGCTGGCGGCCGTACCGCCGCACAGCCGGGCCGCCCTGACCGTCGCGGTCCACGAACACATCGACATCTGGCTGGCGTTCGTCAGCGTGCTCGACCGAACGGGCTGAACCTCCGCACCCCACAGGGGCGGGGGGGGGGGCCACGACGCCCCGCCCCCCCCAAACCAGGGAGAATAAAACCCAAAAAAAAACGTGAAAAAGACACCCCCCCC